>CAUVOA010000033.1:0-6262 GCA_963553545.1 uncultured Candidatus Saccharibacteria bacterium
CAGGATTTTATGGTTGGGTTTGCGCCAGATGACGGATCATCATTGGTGACGGCCTTAACCAAACGGGGTTTTTCAAAGCAAGAATTAGCCGATGCTGGTTTGACGAATAGATTTGGTGGTGATTTGTATCGTGGTCGGATGGTGGTGGCACTTATGGATGCGACTGGCAGAGTAGTTGGGTTTACCGGCCGGATCATTCACGATGAGGCAAATGCCCCAAAATATCTAAATACACCGCAAACACTTTTGTTTGATAAATCACGACATATCTTTGGTTTGTCCCAGGCTAAAGAGGCGATTCGAAAATCAGACGAAGTGGTAATCGTTGAGGGTAATTTGGATGTGGTGAGTAGCCATCAGGCAGGGGTGCGGCAGGTTGTCGCCACGGCTGGAACAGCTATCACTGAACAGCACCTCAAGGCCTTGAGTAGGCTGGCTAGTAGAATTAAATTAGCGTTTGATGGTGATAGAGCGGGTTTAAATGCGACTGAACGGGCTATCAAACTATCACAAACCATTGGAGTGGAGTTGGAGGTTGTTAGTTTACCAGAGGGTAGCAAGGATCCAGATGAATTGATCAAAACACATGGTGTGAAACAATGGGAGTTGGTCATCGCTAAAGCTACGCCTGCTGTGGCGTGGGTGATACAACAATACTCGCAACGAGAAAATGTCAGGACCGCTGAGGGAAAACGACGCTTTTCAACTGCATCGCTGAACTTGATTCGTAGCTTGCATGATCCAGTAGAACAAGAGCATTACTTGCAGGTGGTAGCCGAAAAAACAGGGGCCAGCATAGAGGCTCTTACAGCAAAGATGTCTGGTATTACAACAAACAAAACGGTTCTTCGCCAATCAAAAGTTAAAAAAACAGCACCACAAAAACCATCAGACGAGACGCTCGATATGCTACTAGGACTTGCGGCTCAAGAACCAAGCGTGAGGCGTTGGTTGGCATCGGTGCCAACAGAAACTACAGATAATGCGAACACCCGAGAACTGTTGAAATATCTCACCCAAAACCCCAATGCAGCACTGGATCCGATACCCGAAACCTTGAAAAATATTGAGGAGTATGTAAAGATAGTACAGTTAAAATTCGACACTCGTTATGCCGACTGGAATCGAGACGATTTACCAGGTGAGATGGCGCGATTGGTCAAACATGTAATATCCAAACATCGTGAAAACAAAATACAGCAATTAATGAGTAACTTGCGTGACGCTGAAACTGCAAATAATGAGTCGTTGGCTCACGATCTGCGACATCAGCTGAACGCACTAATTAAGGAGAAAGCGTGACCGACGATCCAATAAAAAACAGGCCATTAGCAACTGATGAGACGGAATTCGATGAGCCGACCATCGATGATGTTGATGATGACGAGGAAACCGAAGACCTTGACGCTCTGAACGCTGGGCAATACCTGGATGATATCTCTGATGACTCGGTCAGGTTATATTTACGTGAGATTGGTAAAATTCCGCTGCTCAATGCTGAAGAAGAGATGGAATTGGCACACCGTGTGATTCAGGGTGATAAAAGGGCTAAAGATAAAATGGCTGAGGCGAACATGCGGTTGGTGGTGTCGATTGCCAAGCGGTATTCGGGCCGTGGGTTGGATTTTCTGGACTTGATCCAGGAAGGTAATACTGGCTTGTTGCGCGCGGTGGAGAAATTCGATCCAGACAAAGGCTTTAAGTTCTCAACCTATGCAACCTGGTGGATTCGCCAGGCGATTACTCGAGCGATTGCTGACCAGGCACGAACCATTCGTATCCCGGTGCACATGGTGGAAACCATCAACAAATTGCTGCGCACTCAGCGACGGATGACGCAAGAGTTGAACCGTGAACCGACTATTGAAGAGCTGTCTAAAGAGCTGGATATGGAGCCAGAAAAGATTGAATATGTGACGAAAATCAAGCAAGACATTTCAAGCTTGGACGCGGGTGTCGGTCGTGATGGCGATGAAGAAGATTCGGTGTTGGGCGATTTCATCGAAGATGAAGATACGGTATCACCAGAAGAGTCAGCGACCAATCAATTGCTCAAAGAGCAGGTTAATGATGTGTTGTCGAGCTTGAGTGATCGTGAGCAGAAAATTGTCCGTATGCGCTTTGGGTTGGACAATGGTAAAAGCCACACGTTGGAAGAAGTTGGTCAGGAATTTGCCGTGACGCGCGAACGAATCCGCCAGATTGAGGCGAAGGCTTTGGCGAAGCTGCGGAAGCACAAAGATGCTAAGAAGTTATATGAATATCTGAGCTAGGTGTTCTTGAATTCTGTGAATTCAGCTATTATTTCGCTTAAGCGATGCATAGTCGGTGTTCGGTGTTTTTCTCGGGCTTAATATTTGTCCACTTTCTAGGGGTAATGCGTATCTGGAAAGAATGAATTCATCAGATATTCTTTGACGTGGCTGGGTAGGCTTATTGCTGATTTCACTTGCTTGCATGGCGACGTCGCCTATGTTCTGTACTATTTTTCCCGAGAACTGCTCGGTCTCTGGTGTTCGCTCAGGTGTGGGCGGTGCCTGTATAGTTTGCTTTGCTTCTAACATATCTTATTTATAACACATAAAATAATTTATGCAAGTATATGTGACACGATAACGCTCTCTGTAGGGCTTAGCACTGCTCAGGCGCCTTGCAAAAATGTTCGTGGTGGGTGACGGCCTCCAGCTGCGTGTATAGCTCGTCCAGCCCGCGGTCGTTCATCACAAAATAGTCGGCAATGGCAATTGGTCCGCCTTTTTCTAAGTTTTCAATTTCCGACCAATCACGTTGGTCAACTTCGCGCGGTTGCATCGGCCGCTCGGGGCGTTTGGCCATACGTTGATAGCGCAGGTGTTTTGGTGTGACGACGGCGATGACGGACATCTGACCAGGGAATTCGTGCTTGAGGATTTTATATTCACTCCAGGTGTACAAGCCGTCCAGGACGATGAGTTTTTGACCAGCGTCAATCAAGTCATGCGCCGATTTGACGACGCGTTTGACGACAAAATCTTTGCCTTCGCGACGACGAATGTCCTCGCGGAATTTTTGCTGATTATCCCAGGTTGGTTCGATACCAGCTTCTTCCATGGCTTTGTAGATGATGCCGCCAAAATAAATTTTCGGAATGCCCTTTTTGGTGAAATATTCGACCGCCGAACTTTTGCCGCTACCAGCCAGACCAACGAGGGCGATAATGTTTGCATGTGATTGTGTCATGTTGTTAGTATAGCAAATTTGCTATACTGAGTATATGAAGCGTTTGGCGGTCATCGACGGAAAATCAGTGTTTTACCGAGGGTATTATGCCATGCCGGGGCTCAGTACGGCGGACGGTACGCCGACCGGCGGTGTGTATGGGTTTGTGAGTTTGGCGATTGAGCTGATCAAGAAATTGGAGCCGGATTATGTGGCGGTGGCCTGGGATAAGCGTGGCACCAATATCCGTAAGAGGCGGGAATTATACCCAGAATACAAGGCAGGTCGCAAGCCAGCGCCTGATGATTTTTATCAGCAAATTCCGATTTTGATGGAACTGCTGGACGCGTTTGGCTGGCCGCTGTATGAACTGGATGATTATGAGGCGGACGATATCATGGGTGCGTTTGCCAGGCAAGCGGAAGCGCGCGGCGTGCAAACCTGCCTGCTGACGTCGGATTTGGATGCGCTGCAATTGGTGTCACCGCTGACTAAAGTCTACGCCATGAAAAATGGCCTGAGGAATATTGAAGAATTTACGGCGGAATATTTTGAACAAAAATATGGTATTCGGACGGACCAGTTTTTGGATTTGAAAGCGCTGAAAGGTGATTCGAGTGATAATTTGCCGGGCGTGCCGGGCGTTGGCGAAAAAACTGCGGTGAAATTATTGCAAGCATATGACACGCTGGACGGCGTGTACGCGCACGTGGACGAGCAAACAGGCGCTTTGCGGACAAAGCTTGAAGCGGGTCGCGAATCGGCGTATTTGACCAAGCAGGTGGCGGAAATTTGGACGGATGCGCCGGTGGAGCTGGACTGGGAGGTGGCGGATGTCAATGACTGTGATTTTGCTCGGGTGGCGGAGATTTTGCGGAAATTGGAGTTTCATTCACTGATCGGGCGGCTGCCAAAGACAATGCAGGCGGCGGATGAGGCAGTGGAGACGGCGGAGTTGGAGTTACCGCAGGTTGAAAATCTGCCGACTGAGCCGCTGTTTGAAACAGAAAATATTATCTATATTGATCCATCAGAGCCAGACACGGTCTATATTAATTCCAAGCCTGGCCTGGCGTGGCAGGCGAAGATGAGTGAAATTGGTCAACATGTGTGGCAACTGTTGGCGCAGGGCGTGGTGATCGCGGCGGACGTCAAGGGGCTATATCACGTGCTGGACGCTCACGGTGTGACGGTGCAGTTTCACGAGGTCTGGGATGTTGGGCAGGCGGCGTTTTTGATCGATCCACTGAGGCGTGACCGCAGTTTAGCGGCACTGGCGGGTGATTTTTCTGAGGATAATTCCGCGTCGCGGCAGCTGGCGCGACTACGGCAGATTTACCGTCAGCAGCAGGATTATATGGCGGCACATCAGCAGATTGCTAGGGTGCTTCGCGAGTTTGATTTTCCGGTGATCTGGCCGCTGTTTCAGATGGAAAAGCGTGGTATGAAGCTAGACACAGTGCTCCTTGAGCAGATGGGTGAGGAGTTGAGGGCGGAGGTGAGCCAGCTTGAACAACAAATGTATGCGATGGCTGGGCGCGAGTTTAACGCTGCTAGTCCAGCGCAACTGTCTGAAGTGTTATTTACCAAATTGCAGCTGCCGACGACCGGTATCAAAAAAGGTAAAACCGGCTATTCAACGGGGCAGAAGGAGTTGGATAAACTGCGCGGACAGCACCCAATTATTGAGCTGATTGAGCGGTATCGGGAGCTGACTAAATTGATCAGCACTTATATTGAGGCGCTGCCAAAGTTGGTGGCCGAGGACGGGCGGATTCACACCACGTTTAATCAAGACGTCACCAGCACTGGGCGGCTGAGTAGTACAAATCCGAACCTACAGAATATTCCGGTGCGCACAGAACTGGGTCGGAAAATTCGCCAGGCGTTTGTGCCGAGCCAGGGTAAGGTCTTCGTTGGCGCGGATTATTCGCAATTTGAACTGCGACTGGCGGCGGTGCTGGCGGGCGACAAGCAGTTGATTAACGATTTTAATAGTGACGTGGATATTCATACTAAGACGGCGGCCGAGACCTACGGCGTGCCGATGAGTGAGGTGACAAAATTGCAGCGTCGCGCGGCCAAGGTGATTAACTTTGGCGTGCTGTATGGCATGAGTCCGCATGGCTTGGCGGCGGCGACCGGCATGACGTTTACTGAGGCGAAACGGTTTATTGAACACTATTTTGCAGTGCGTCAGCCAATTCGTCAGTATTTGGACACAATTTTAGTTCAAGCGCGTGAACAAGGTTTTGTCGAGACGTATTTTGGTCGGCGCCGACCAACACCAGATGTTAAATCGAGCAACTTTATGGTGCGTTCGGCGGCTGAGCGGGCGGCGATGAATATGCCGATTCAGGGCACGGAAGCAGATTTGATGAAGCTGGCGATGATTCGGCTGGAGGATAAATTAGCTGGTTTGGCTGAACCGGTTCTGCAGGTTCACGACTCAATTTTGGTGGAATGTGCTCCGGAAGATGCCGAGCGAGTTGGTGGCATCATGCGTGCGGAAATGGAAGGCGTTTGTCCGGAACTGCCAATTCGATTAAAGGTTGATGTAAAAATAGGCAAAAACTGGGAGGAGACATAATATGACGGAGCAGTTATTTCAAATCGGCATAAAAGCCCTTATCCAAAATGATGAACACCAAATTTTGCTACTCAAAAGCCAAGACTATTGGGATATTCCAGGCGGTAGGATGGATCAGGGCGAGGATATAACGGCTGCACTGTTACGTGAGCTACATGAGGAGATTGGTATTCATCGCATTGCCAAACAAGAATTATGGAACGTAGCAAAAGCGGTCAAGCTATTACCATATGACGACATAATGACAAGTCTGATGTTGATTGTGTACCGTGTTCAGCTACCGGCAGATCAAATTCCTCGTTCATGTGAGCCCGGCGTTACACTTCATTGGGTAAGCCCTGAGCAAGCGGCTGATTATTTGAAAAACAAATATCCTGAGGCCTTCCGTCAAGCGATAGCCCAGCTTTCGTAGGATACTAAGTAACTAGTGCAAAAATTCTAATATTATGGTATAATCACCCCATGAGATACGCA
>CAUVOA010000034.1:0-6258 GCA_963553545.1 uncultured Candidatus Saccharibacteria bacterium
TATACATAATGTCAAATTCAGCGATGCGGAATGGCGGCGCAATCTTATTTTTTACCACCTTGATCTTGGTGCGGTTACCGAGGATATCATCACCAACCTTGATCTGCCCGATCCGGCGAATATCTACCCGCTGCGAGGCGTAAAACTTCAGTGCGTTACCACCCGTCGTGGTCTCAGGATTACCAAACATCACGCCAATCTTCATACGAATCTGGTTGATGAAAATCACCGTGGCTTTCGACTTGTTGATGATACCAGTTAGTTTACGCAGCGCCTGGCTCATCAACCGCGCCTGCAAACCCATGTGCGAATCACCCATATCACCATCAATTTCCGCTTGCGGTGTCAGTGCTGCTACCGAGTCCACCACAATGAGATCCACCGCATTTGAGCGCACTAACGTTTCAGTAATCTCTAGTGCTTGCTCACCATTGTCTGGCTGCGACACCAGCAGATTCTCGGTGTCGACACCCAGGCGCTTGGCGTAGCTCGGGTCAAGTGCGTGCTCAGCGTCGATGAACGCTGCCGTACCGCCCTGCTTTTGAATTTCAGCAATGGCATGTAGCGTCAAGGTTGTTTTACCGCTAGACTCCGGGCCGTAAATCTCAATGATACGACCTTTTGGATAGCCGCCGCCCAGCGCCAAATCGAGGCTCAACGAACCCGACGGAATCACCTCAACGTCAACTTTGTGCGCCTCGCCCAATTTCATGATTGAACCATCACCAAACTGCTTAGTGATCTGATCCATCGCTAGGCCCAAGGCTTTCAATTTTCCATCATCAACCTTTTTCTCTGCCGCTACCGACTTTTCAGTTTTTACTGCCTTTTTCTCATCAGTCTTAGCCATGATATTCCCCTCCTTACTTGATACTTTTATTATACATTCTCTAGGGCTTAAGGCCAAATTTTGCTATAATAGCAGTATATGAAAAAATGTTCTGGATTTACTGTTATTGAGTTATTATTTGTCATCATCATGCTGACCGTTGGCCTGGGTGTTGCGGTGGTGCAGGTCGGAAAAGTAAAAAATGCCAGTGATGACAGCCACAAGAAAACAGCCATTAACGCCATGTACTACAGCCTGGAAGAAAGTTTCTACAAACAGCATGGTTATTACCCAGAGACTCTGGCTGACGATACCCTACCGACTATGGACAAATCACTACTCACCGATCCAAAGGGTAAAAAAATTGGTGATGCTAACAGCGCGTATCGGTACGAAACCCAAAACTGCCAAGAAGGAAAATGTAAGCACTTCATCTTGAGGGCAAAGTTGGTTAATGAAAGTGATTTCGTTAAAGAAAGTCGCAACAAATAGCTCAGTTACCAACTACTAGTCATCAACCGGGCGGCCATTCTTAAAGGCTTCAATAGCGTTATTGACAATTCCGATTTGATGCTTTGGGTTTGCTACAAAATGGAAGATGTAGGTGGTTTCTTCACCCTCGGTACTCAGCCGGATAGTTCCATAGTTAAAGATCATCTGTATAATGCCCGATTGACGAAAACTAGCATCTTCAATACTACCAAGGCTCACTGTTTGCTCATGGCGAGAAAACAAACTTTCCTGGATTTCCTGAATCACGCTTTCATTGGTCATGTAAAATTGGTTTTGTAAATAAACCCAAAGTGCTACCGCTCCACCCAACGCCGCCAATATAGCGAACAAGGTCGCGATGCCAAACATAGCTGTCGGAGATGGTACTGGCAGTAAACTTCCGCCAGTGATCAGTGACGGATACAAAAAAGCAAAGCCAAATATCACCATAATAATAATGGCCGTGATGGCAATTGGCGCAACAATACCGATGGGGTGACGCTTGATGTCCAAGATAACATATTCACCTTCGCTCAAATTAAGCTGTGGGTACTGTGCCACTGATTCTTCATGTTTGCGCTTTAATTCTTCACTAATGACCATCGGCTGCGGTTCAAGATTGCGTACCGTATGAACCACATCTGGTTCATTGGCATACTGGCTACGAATACGTGGATCAAAATTCTGCCCCTCCATTAATTCTGGAAGCACGGTCACATGAGACGGGCGCTGCGCAGTTGTTGACTGCGACTCTTCAGGTTGCGCATCTTGGGGCGGATGATAATACAGTGGCCTACCCTCAACGTCATATGCGGCTGGCTGTGGATTATTCGACTGTTGATCCTTCGTATCCATATCTACAGTTTATCATTTTTTAGGTTGATATCCCAAATGCGCCTGAGCACGCAGGGTGATGCGACGACCGCGCGGCGTACGTTCGATGAAGCCAATTTGCAGTAGATACGGCTCATAAAAATCTTCAATCGTCGTCGCTTCATCGCCAGTCAGAGCAGCTATCGTCGTTAACCCCACAGGATTATCACCGTAATTTTCTAGGATTGATTGCAGTAAATTACGGTCAGCTGGATCCAAGCCCAGCTCGTCCACTTCCAACATTTCCAAAGCGCTCGTTGTCGTTTTTACATCAATTATCCCATCGCCGTTCACGTCGGCGTAGTCGCGTACGCGCTTGAGTAGACGGTTAGCGATACGCGGCGTCAGGCGAGCCCGCGTCGATAATAAGTTCGCTGCTTCATGCCGAATCGACGACTCCAGGATGGCTGCACTCCGCGTCACGATTTTCGCGATGTCCTCTGGCTCATAAAATTCCAATCGGTAAATATGCCCAAATCGGTCGCGCAGCGGCGCCGCCAGACTACCCGTCCGCGTTGTCGCGCCGATGACCGTAAACCGCGGCAAATCCAGCCGAATCGACCGGGCTGCCGGACCTTTACCGATGACGATGTCTAGCTTGAAATCTTCCATGGCTGAATACAAAATCTCCTCCACCGCCCGACCGAGTCGATGGATCTCATCGATAAACAAAATATCGCCGTCCGCTAAATTGGTCAAAATTGACGCCAAATCACCGGCCTTTTCAATGGCCGGGCCGCTAGTGATGCGCAAATTTGTGCCCATTTCATTGGCGATCACCGTCGCCATAGTCGTCTTGCCCAGTCCTGGCGGGCCGTAGAGTAGTACATGATCCAGTGGCTCGCCGCGCTTCTTTGCCGCTTCAATTGCTAAGCGTAAATTACGCTTCAACCGCTCCTGCCCGACATACTCGCTAAAACTCTGCGGACGCAGACTGACTTCAATCCGCTGTTCCTCAGCGTCATCACTGTGCGAACTAGTATCAACTATTCTCTCAATTGCCATATATTCATTATATCATCCACAGCGGACCGAGCTAATCTCTCGTAAGCCGACTACGTAGCGCCTGCATAATTTTGTGAAACGTCTCGTCACTCACTATATGCACCGCATCCTCTAGGTGTCGTGGCCATTTTGGATCAGGAAATTCCTCGCCAGCAAAGGTGGCACCAGCGAGATATCGCGGATGTAAATGCCAATGTACATGTGTCGGCTGGCCGGCTTTCACTGCGTTATTCATCAGGCATTCCCAGTTACACACATCAGCACCAAACGCTTCTTTGACTGCCCGTTCAAGTTGACGAATCACGTGGTGCAGCTCCATCCAATCTGCCTCGTCTAGATCCGACAACGTTTCCTTGTGCTGGCGCAGAGTGATAAATGACTTACCCAAATAGCACTGATTCTTGTCAAGCACCGCCACCCAACGTTCGGTTTGCAATATGACATTATCGTCAGCCGCCGTCTGACCAACCAGCAGCGGACAGATTTCACATTCCTTCTGTATTGTGCATGTATTCATAATACCTCCTGGTATGAATTATACCAGCCATGCACTATTTATTCACATTTACAAAGACACGCCCGAGCTTGCAAGAACAGTTTTGCCAATATAGTACGGAGATGATACCTGCTTCTCCTGAGCCATTGGCCAATCCTGAAATATTTCTTGGCTCGGCTCATCCAGTTTTGGGTTAGTGATGAACTGTCTATTCTCGTCAATCTGGTGCACCATCTGCTCAATCACTTCTTCTGCAACACCACACTCTCCCATGTCATTTTCCAGATGTTCTTTATAGTTCGGCAAAAATAAATCCTCCAATTCCTTGAATTGCTCCTGCCACGACAGCTCTCGACATTCTTCAACCCGAAATCGCATGGTATAATTCAAAAAATCCCGACCGCCTGATCGCCAGACATAACCAAGGTCAGCGTGATGTAATAATTTTGCTTGAATACTATCACGACAGATTTGTTCTTTTGGACCAGGGATGGTGCCAATGATTGCACTTTTCATGAACTCATACTCAGCTGAACCGGGCTCATAGTACTCGTCAAGAAATGAGACCGCATAATGCTCTTTGGTAGCATAACCATCTGGCGGCGGGCCAGCCTCAAACCCAGCATCGTGCGCTGCTGCCGCCACCAACAACAGATCCTTTTGATCTGAATTCATTCTGTCCGCCGGGATCACATCCGTCAGCGCACGTATTGAGCGCATCACGTCCACGCCATGTGCAGGCTGATGATATGGATAATTCGGGTAGGTAGTCAACAGCTCAGCTGATAGCTTAGCAAGAGAGGCTGCTTGTTCTTTGTTATGAAATAGTGCCGTGAGATTTTCCTGTGAGGTGTATTGGTCCAGCACCTTTGCTGATACCGTTAATTCAGGATCGGTCACTGTTGGGTCTTCTTGGTTAGCACGGTTTCGTTGTTCCCATAACTTTTCGTCAAGAATTTTTTCAGCAGTAGTTCTATTCACAGCCCTATATTATATATTATTTGTAATATTTAGTCAATAGTACAGCGTCGTGAACCCTATAAGCGAGCTAGCCTGAACGGGTATATTTCAAACTTTATTACTTCTTCAACGCCTCGGTTACCCGCTGCGCCGTCGGCAAATTAGCATCAACATTTTCCAATGCTTTAGTAGCATCAGCCAAGGTGTAGCCTAACGCCATCAACGCTTCCAACGCTTCGTCAGAGGTGTTCAGTTCAGTTTGGACTGTAGTGTCTGCTCGACCATACTGCGTCGGCAAGCCAACCTTATCACTCAAATCAACCACCACGCGCTCAGCAGTTTTTTTGCCGACGCCAGTAGCTTGTTGCACAAACGCACCGTCAGCGTTGGCGATGGCGTTACGCACCTGCTCCGCGTCACCGAGACTAAGGATGGCTAGCGCTGCCTTCGGGCCAACGCCCTGAACGGTGATGAGCATCTCAAATAGTTTCTTTGCTGCCAGACTTGAAAAACCGAACAATTCTTCTGCCTGCTCGCGTACATGATGATAGGTATAAAACTTGACATCCTGATCCAGCATCACCGCATCAAAATCACCAGCTGCCACACTAACTTCATAGCCAACGCCGTGAACGTCAATCACCAACGAACCATTAAATTTCTCGGCAACTTTTCCAAAAACATGTGCAATCATAATTCAATTATACCCGATTCATCGCTGCATGGGTAATTGCTGCCGCCAGAGCATCAGCACAGTCGTCTGGCTTTGGCACGTCCTTGAGCCCCAAATTCAGGCGAACCATTTCCTGCACCTGCTTTTTATCAGCCTTGCCATAGCCCGCCAGCGTCTGTTTTATTTGCAGCGGCGTATATTCGGCGATCGGCAACCCCGCTTTTCGGCCCGTCAACATCGCCACGCCACGCGCTTCTGCTACAGAAATCGCCGTCGTCACATTACGAGCAAAAAACAATTTTTCAATCGACATCACATCAGGCTTAGTCTCTGTAATAATCTCCGTCAAACTGTCGAAAATCTCCTCCAGCCGCTCATCAATCGGCGTATGAGCTGGTGTTCTGACGACACCCGCCGTGACCAGCTTGAACTTACCACCCGAAAAATCAATCACACCAAAGCCCAAAATACCTGTGCCTGGATCGATACCAATAATTCTCATGGTATGTATTATAGCAATGATTTGACCGCTCAGTCACTAACTCATCGCCGCAATCTGCGTATCAATTGCGACAGCTCCCATCGCCACTGCCACGCACCGTAACCTACTGCCAACAAACTAACGCCACCAAATACCCACCAGCCCCAGGTCGCGCCAGCAACGTGTTGAACGCCCGCTGTCGCCGACCCAACAACTGGCATACTGGCAGTTTTTATTTTCCGACAACGCCGGGTGGTTGGGTTGCGCTCAAATCCTTCTGGGCAATCTTTTAGGATATCATCGGCAGCGGCAATTTTCTTACAACGACCAGTTGCTGGGTTGCGAAATTGACCATCAGGACAGGGCTTCAAGGTTTTAGCGGCAGCCGAGGCAATTGAGCGACAGCGACCAGTTTCCTCGCTGCGATAATATCCTTCTTTGCACGGCGT
>CAUVOA010000035.1:0-5846 GCA_963553545.1 uncultured Candidatus Saccharibacteria bacterium
GCCAAGGGTGGTCTTTGCAGGAGTTGACATTTGATTTGCATGAGTCTGAGCTGGTTGATGACTATAAGATCCTCACATCCTATGAGCAGCGCTGGCTGGACGAAGGTAGAATTACAAAGTTTGTTAATGCCAAAGCTGACGGGAGAAGGAACTAATATGCCACACATTCACACCGCACCCAACCAACACGACCACACCGTTACCGGATATGTCATTCGCACCGACGGCGATCAACCGCGGGCGTTGCTGCATGTGCATAAAAAACTAGGAAAATTACTGCCGCCGGGTGGACACATAGAATTGGACGAAACGCCATGGGCGGCGATGCTACATGAACTGTGCGAAGAAGCTGGCTATGACGCTGGGCAATTGTTGGTTTTGCAACCAACCTTGCGCATGCATCAAGCGGCAATGCCAGAAGTAACACTTCACCCGCAGCCGCTGCTCATGAACACCCACAACATTACACCTGAGCATTACCATTCAGACACCTGCTACGCACTGGTAGTTCGGGAAGATCCACAACACGAGTTGGCTGCGGGCGAATCGACGGATGTGCGGTGGCTGACACGAGACGACATAGCGGCGCTACCGTCTGAACAAATCTGGGATAATACACGAGCGAGCTATATGTCATTGTTTGACAGGTTTTTAGACGAATGGGAATTAGTGCCAGCGAGTGAGTTTTCGGCAGGCAAATGATAGGAGGAGAGATGATGAATATACAAGACTATGCAGATCAGGCCATCATCACGCTGTCAGACAACTACGAATACGGTGACATCAGCCCGCAGCTAATGGGGCAGGTACTAGGGCTAGCTGGTGAATCTGGTGAGGTTGTTGAGAAAATTAAAAAGTTGCTGCGTGACAAGCAGGGAAACCTTGAGGAGTCAGACAAGGCAGAGATCCTCAAAGAGTTGGGGGATATCTTGTGGTATGTCAATGCAGTGGCGCATTTATTGGGGTCGAGTCTGGAAGACGTAGCGCGGATGAACAATGAGAAACTGTTGAGCCGCAAGCGGCGTCATCAGCTACACGGCAGTGGTGATAATCGCTAAGCGTCCAGTGTGGTGGCGTGCTGTCGCACCCAATGATCAATGGTTCCGGCGCCCATACATAAGACTAATTTTCCAGCGTCGAGCGAAGCAGTGATGTGGTTCCACAGCGCATCATCCAGCTCGGCAAACGTTACGACATCAGGACGCGAAGCAACGATGTGGCGTGTTAATTCTTGTGGTGTTAAAACTGGTAGGTCTGGATTTTCGCGGGTCAAATAGGTTGGTAGCCAATAGATCGTCTCAGCGGCATCAAAGACATCTGTCGTATATTGCGTCATGATTTCGTGCTGACGAACATTTTGATGCGGTTGATACACTAGTACCACGTGGTCCGATAGTTCTTGCGCCAGTTGCAGGGTAGCTTTGATTTCCACTGGGTGATGACCATAATCTGAATACAGCCCCTCGGCCAATTTCTCAAATCTACGACCAGCGCCAGGGAATTGGTTGATGCTGGTGATGATGGTTGCTTCATCAGTTTCCGTTATGCGCTTGACTGCCTCCAGGGTTAACATCCCGTTGCGCCGATTGTGCTCACCAGCCAAGTGAATGTCTGGGTTACCTTCAGTTAGCACTTGTATATTGTCATCATCAAAAAACGCAGCAGTTTCCTGCCAGGCAACGACACTTTCAGACTGCCTACCAAAGGTGCGGAAAGCTGCCAGATAATCAGCTTCCGTTGGGTAGGTGTCAGGGTGGTCATAGTCAACTGAAGTGATGAGGCTCAGCCATGGTTTGAAATTCAAGAAGTTCCGGTCAAATTCGTCACACTCGTAAATAAAAAATTGACTAGTTGGGTCAAACTTGCCACTTGGTCCAAAGCTCAAGGTTGAGCCGACCGAATAACTGACTGGAATCCCTAACTGTTGCAGTGTCCACACAATCATACTAGTAGTGGTGGTTTTGCCGTGGGTGCCAGCGACAGCCACGAGCTTTAGGTTTTTATCAGATATGATGTGTGCCAATAATTCATCGCGTTTGCCGGTTTTGATGCCGAGCTTGTGAGCAAGTACTAACTCAGGGTGATCTGCCGGCAGAGCTGCGGTATAGACAAACCAATCAAACGGCTGTTTGTCATGCTCTTCCTGTAAAAAAGTCCCTGATTGATCAAGGGCAACGTGAACGCCGCGCTCCATCAAAGCTGCGGTCAGCGGGCTGGCTGATCGGTCTGAGCCACAGACGTCATACCCCGCGTCGTGAGCAATCTCAGCCAATGGTCCTATGCCAACACCACCGATTCCTGAAAAATAAATTCGCATAGCTTTATTATAGCACTCTCGCCCGTCTCTCGGTATGTGTGCTATACTAAAACCAGAGTAAGAAGGGGTGGAATGACAGATAAACGCAACGTCCGATTCAAAATTCGTCGACTCGAGCAGGTCAAAACATGGCAGCTGTTGATTTTGTTTGTTATGTTTGCCTTTATCACGGCAACATTCCTGCGCCTTAATAATGTTGGCATGGTGGAGCGTCGTGAAGTAGTGTATGCTGCAGACAAGACGGACGATTCGGTTGGTTTAGCGAGCCGATTGTATGATCTACAGAGGTTTGTAAGCGCTCACATGAATGCCGATCCTGGCAGAGTTGCATTGGTTAAGACGTATGAACGAGACAATGAGCGGCATAAAAAAGCCTATCAAGAAAGCAGCAACAGTACCGCCAACGGTGATGCATTTCAAAAGGCTGAGGCTGTTTGTGGGCCGATCGCACGGTCCAACGGCTGGCGTTGGCCGGATATGCGCTATACAAATTGCATCAACCAAGAATTAGAAAAAATTCCTGGCGGACAAGCGGTGATGAGTGAGTTTAAGCCGTTACCGGTTGAGCCGTATTACCACACCTTTACCTCGCCCCTCTGGTCACCAGATTTTGCTGGTTGGTCGTTGATTGTCACGGTAATAATCGGTCTTATCATCATAGGTCGACTCGTGGTCTTGGCTATTCTTCGCTTTATTTTACGCCGCCGAAAGCGTTTTTAGGCTTGACAGGGGCCAACAGGGGTAGTAATCTTATAAGGTAAAGTACTAATAGGAGGTATTACCACATGGCTTACAAGCACACTAACTCAAAGGGCGTTACGTACTACTTGCACAAGACTGAAGTAACTCTGCGCGGTGGCAAGACTCAGACCATCTACTTCTTCGCAAAGGTAGAAAAGAACGACAAGGGTACACCATGCGATCTTCCAGAGGACCGTGTTGTTAAAGAAAATCCACGCAACGGTTTCTTGACCATTTCTAAAAAGAAATAATTAGCAATACTCGCAATCAATACAATAGCTCTCCAAAAGGGGAGCTATTTGATTTTTTAGATATATTATGATATAATAAAATCATGAGCGAAATTGTCACATCTCATGTTGCTATAACTGATGAAGGGGACGTTGTATTTCCTGAAGTAAGTCCTGATGTTGATTTAGACGAGCTGCGGGCAAGGCTAGACCAGGAAGAGGTTGACCGTGCGGCTGAGCAGCGTTATGACAAACACCTACAACGGGCACGCTCTGGTGATTCTGCCAGAAGAAACAAATTGCTACTAAAGACTGCACAGCTGGCTGGTGCCGCCAACCAATCTGAGGGGGCGGCAAAGAGGTATGCTATGGGTATGGCTGACAAGATCAGGGGTGCGGCTGAGGCTGCCGAAAGAAGCATCGTTGAACGGCAGAAAGCGCTGGAGCTTGCTAGGATAGCCTGCCGGGCTTGCCCATTGAAAGATTTTTGTGTGATGGACCCGACGACATTGGTCAGAGACTTGTCAAAGACGGGCAAGCAGGGTAATAGCACGAGACAACGGTTTTCACACAGAGTTGAGAAGCCAGGCAATAAGCACTTGTGCGAAGAAAACTTACGACCAGGTAGGTTGCCGAAGCAATAAGGCAAGAAAAAATCCCCTCAATGACGAGAGGATCTTTTCTTGGTTGCGGGGGTAGGATTTGAACCTACGACCTTTTGGTTATGAGCCAAACGAGCTACCAGGCTGCTCTACCCCGCGGCACATAGATGATTGTAGCATAGACAAGGAGTATTAGCAAATATCGCCGGTCTTAGGACTTCTTTCGGTTGGCTCCAAACAGGAAATTAGTCCATTGTTGGAGGTTGCTTTCGGTTAATTGCTGCTTGGAAACCGTGGCAGTTTTCTCAGTTTCAACATCAGTTGACGGCACGATCAGTTGTTTTTCACCTGGTGATCCATGGCCCAACCGCTGGCGAACTGCCAAGTCTTGATATTCAACAGTTTGGTAATATTTGGCTTCATATTCAGCCAAAGATACCTTCAAAGTTTCTAACTCGACTTGCTGCTTTTTATTGTCCAATAGCTGCTGTAAATGATAATTTCTCTGCATAGCCTCAACTGACCCCCAGGCCCAGCTGAGTGCTATCAAAACCGCTCCAGCGATGATGACGTTGTTAAGCGTCAAATAATCGTGGCGGATGTGATAGATAAGTCTTCTTAGTTCGTGTTTGTCGAGTTTTTTTATCATCATGATGTTTGGTGGGGGCGGCTGGGATCGAACCAGCGACCAATCGGTTATGAGCCGACTGCTCTAACCCCTGAGCTACGCCCCCGCTCAGTTCAGTATATCATAGCTTCGGGGATAAATTATAGTAATTTACCAGCGGCAATTCGCGTCGCTTCTGACCAGGAAGTGAAGCAGCTTGGTGTGCTGATGAGCTGTTTGGCGGTCAGGCGATGACGGACGGCGATGCTGAGTTCACTGATGAGGTCGCTTGCGTGCGGCGCAACAATGGCTGCGCCAATGAGCACGCCCTTTGTGTCGATGATCAGCTTAACAAAACCATTGCGGCAGTCGGTGATGTTACTGCGAGCCGTTAGGGTGAGTGGAGCGACAGCTGTTTTGTACCGTAGGTCGCGTTTGATGCACTCTTGTTCGTTCAGTCCAACTTGAGCGACTTCTGGAAAGGTAAATGCTACTAGCAAATTTGGCGTCAGGTCAGCCTCAATGGCGGTACGGTGAGTCAGATTATGAGCGGCGGTTCGACTTTGGGTTAAGACGGCGTGGGTTTGGATGGTTGGATCAGTAATATTGCCAGCAGCAAAGATGTGTCTTGCTGAGGTTTGCATGCGAGCATTGACAGTAATGCCCTGGTGAGTATAAGCAACGCCAGCGTTTTCCAGTCCCATGTCAGTCTGTGGGACGCGTTGTTCTGCCACTAAGATCTCATCAACACGCACTGATTTTTGTTGCCGACCTTGAATATAGGTGACGCGCTTTTGCAAACCTTCTTTTTGTAGGGCAACCACGCGAGATCGTGTCAAAATGGTCATATTACGGTTAACTTTTGCATCTTCTGCGACGATTGGTCCAACTTCAATATCAAATTCTGGCAACATGCGATTGGCTTTTTCTGCAACGTAGACTTTGGTGCCAAATGAAGCGTATAGATAGGCGATTTCCATGGCAGTGGCGTTGCCGCCAACGATGAACAGCGTTTTCGGTGGGCGAGTCAATGACAGAATGTTCTCTGGTGTTAGGTACGGAATGTTGTCGCTACCAGGAATGGTCGATTTCTCCCAGGCTGCTCCTGTGGCGATCAAGAATTTGCGGGCTGACAAATGGCGACGATTAACGGTAATTTCATTGGGGCTGAGAAAGTGAGCGTTGCCAGAGAAGACACTGATGCCTTGTTTTTCGTAATAGTAGCGATTACCGCCTGCGCCAGTGCGTTTGATGACGGTGTCTCGCCAGGACAGGAGCGACGGATGATTGTAGTTGAGCGCGTTGGTTCGTAGGCCAAATTTGGCAGCGCGTTTGGCGTTGTAAAACAC
>CAUVOA010000036.1:0-5825 GCA_963553545.1 uncultured Candidatus Saccharibacteria bacterium
AACGGCTGAGCGAAGAGAATTATTATTTCAAAACCAGTGCTTTTTCGGAGAACATTCGCCAATCCATTGAGTCGGGCAAAATGAAAATTGTGCCTGAATTTCGCAAAAAAGAGTTTTTGGAATTGATGAAAGATGGCCTAAAAGACGTGTCAATTTCGCGTCCGCGAAAGAATTTGAGCTGGGGCGTGCCAGTGCCAGGCGATGACACGCAGGTGATGTATGTCTGGTTGGATGCGCTGAGTAATTACATCACGGTCATCGGCTATCCTGACCGCCCAGAAGAATGGCAGAGCTATTGGCCAGCAAATGTGCAGGTGATTGGTAAGGATATCCTTCGTTTTCATGCTGGGATTTGGCCGGCGGTGTTGATGGCACTGGATTTACCGCTGCCGAAAGTGCTGTTGGTACATGGATTTATCAACGTTGGCGGCGCCAAGATGAGTAAGAGCCTCGGTAATGGTGTCGGTCCAGCTGATATCATCCCGCACTACGGTGTCGAGGCCTTTCGCTATTATTTCCTGCGTCACGTGCCGACGCAAGATGATGGTGATTTCACCTGGGAGAAATTTGAAGCCGCCTATAATGGCGAATTGGGTAATGACCTGGGTAATTTGGTGCAGCGCGTTGCTAAGATGGTGCAGTCGTATCAGGCAGGTGTCATTGGCGATGCGCCACAGGCTGAACACGACATGGGCCCATACCGCCATTTCATGGAGAGCTTTGCTTTCAATCAGGCCATGGATGAAATTTGGCAAATTATCCGTGCACTCAATCAATACATTGAGCGTGTCCAGCCGTGGCAGGTTGCCAAAAAGCGCGCTAAGGACCCAGAAGCGGAAGCACACTTAGGCGAGATTTTAGCGTATGCTTGTGGTACGTTGCTGCAAGTGTCTGATATGCTACGACCATTTATGCCGCAGACCGCCGAGAAAATTCACGACATGTTTGCTAGCGGTGTCGTACCGTCACAGTTGACGCCACTGTTTCCACGCAAATACCTGCACACAGCTGATCCGCGGGCGCCAAAAGTAGAAACCCAAGGAAAATAACTATGAATTCAGTAGCGGAGCATCACACGGCGGCAAATTTGCGCTTGATCGATTCGCACTGTCATCTACACGACACTGAATTTTTCGCGGATAATCGCGAGCAGTTATATCGGCAGTCAATCACAGCGGGCATCGGTATGATTTGCGTTGGCACTGATGAACGCAGCAGTCGACAGGCAGTAGAGTTTGCCGCAAACCACGACTGTGTGTGGGCGGCGGTTGGTGTTCATCCGCATGATAGCAAAGATGGCTGGAGTGAGGTAGAGCAACTACTCAAAGCCAGGTCAGAGGATTCACCGATTATGGCGATTGGTGAGATTGGCCTTGATTATTATTACAATCACAGTCCGCGCGAGGTGCAAATTCAGGCGCTGGAGGCGCAGCTGCAGCTGGCAGTGGATTATGATTTGCCGGTGAGCTTTCATATTCGCGATGGGGCGCCCGACCAGCCGTCGGTGTGGGATGATTTTTGGCCGATTTTTGATAATTTCCATGGCGTGCGTGGTGTACTACATAGTTTTACTGATACGCGCGCCAATTTAGAGAAGGGATTTGCTCGCGGGCTCTACGTTGGTTTGAACGGCATTAGCACCTTCACTAAAGACCAAACACAGCGAGAATTATTCGCTTCTATCCCACTGGAGCGATTATTGTTAGAAACTGATGCGCCATTCTTGACACCAAAGCCATTTCGTGGTAAGATGAATAAGCCAGAATATGTGGAGTTGGTGGCGAAGTATTGGGCGGCGGAGCGCAAGCTAGCGCTTCACGACCTCGAAAAAGCAGCGACCAATAACACGGTAACACTTTTTGGCTTGTAACAGTGGAGAAATATGCGAGAAAACAATACGGGTACGTACGACAAAGAAGTTAATGCGGCGTTGGAAGCTATCTCAAAAGAGGCAAAGACGCTGAATTTTGAGACTACTCCTGTCGGTCGTGCTGACAAGCTTGCTACGCATCAAAATGCTGACACTCGTTCACTATCAAGTGCCGCCATGCGTGGCAGTACCGGTGAAAGTGAGGCATCAAGCTTAGCCGAGTCGATGGAAGCTCCACGCCTATTATTTATTGAATTTCCTAAACATCCCAAAGACCCCGTCGAAGCAGTGCAATATTCCAGCGATATCGGTAAGCGCCTGACTGAAATGCGACAGAGTGATGTTATAACTAAGTCCGATTTTGAGTTAGCGGCATAAGGAGGTTCGGTATATGAGTAAGATTCTTAAAAAAGCTGCAAGCCTCGTTTTTGCAGACGAATCAGTCAAGCCATTGATGCGAGTTCGCCGCAAAGACCGACCAGCTAAACCGCTGACCGAGCGGCAATTGATTCAGATGGAAAGCCAAATTGGTGCAACGATTTTTGGTGACAAGCCCGAGCATGTGCAGCGCCGAGAATTTTTCAACCTGGATGAGAAAACCTGGATTTGGTATGAAGAAGTGGTTGATGTTGACGGCAAAGTGAAAGAATTGACGACCAAATATGAGATCCAGGAAAAGGGCGTGTTGAAGGTTCAGCCAAACTATCAGTACAGCTACCTGGAAGGCGAGGAATTACACAACTTTGTCTTGGCGGTGAAAGAATATTATGAGCGTGTTTCGCGCAAATTATATAAACAAGATCCAGACACTGGCAAACCTTTGCAGATGGTATAATAGATAACAGTGAATGATAATTTGATATATCTTGATCATGCGGCGGCAACGCCTATGGACCCGTTGGTGGTTGAGGCGATGCAGCCCTATTTTTCTGAGAAATTTTTCAATCCATCCAGCCCATATGCTGCTGGTGTTGCAGTGAAGCGTGACTATCAAGCTGCTAAAGCGCGCATCGCCCAGGTTCTGGGCGTTGTTGCGGATGAATTGGTGATGACGGCTGGTGCTACAGAGTCGGTTAATTTGGCGTTTCAGGCGGCGCAGCGGGCAACCTGCGCAGTTGCGACCATCGAACACGCATCAGTTTTGTCGGCTGCTGGCCGCCACCGAGAACCAGTGTTGATTCAACCAGATCAGAAAGGGAGGATTACTCCAGAAGCAGTGAAGCAAGCTCTTACGCCAGATGTCGGTTTTGTATCAATCGCCCTGGCAAATCATGAGCTGGGCTATGTGCAACCAATTGAAGAGATTGCTCGCGTCATTCAAGCAGAGCGGGAGCGGCGTCGGTCTGCTGGCGAGGAGACACCGCTCTATTTCCATACCGATGCATCTCAGGCGGCGGCATTGTTGGACATAAAAGTAAAACGATTGGGCGTTGATTTATTGACGCTCAGCGCGGCAAAAGTCTACGGACCAAAACAAGTTGGCTTACTGTGGGTACGCCCGGGCGTGCATATTGCAGCAACCATTGTGGGAGGTGGACAGGAGCTAGGTCTTCGCAGTGGCACGGAAAATGTTGCTGGTGTAATTGGTTTTGCTGAGGCTTTGGAGCTGGCTGCCAAACGGCGCAAAGCTGAAGTGAAGCGACTGCAGGGATTGCGCGATGCTATGATTCAGAAAATGAAAGCTGAGCTGCCTGAAATGATCATTTCGTCTGATCGTAAAAAATCGTTGGCGAATTTTTTGAATATTTCTTTTCCGGGTTTGGACGCTGAACGACTGGTCTTTTTGTTGGAAATGCATGGTGTGATGGTGGCGACGGGTAGTGCCTGTGCCGCTAACTCCGGCACGCGTTCGCATGTGCTATCGGCTATCGGTTTGAGCAACTCAGATATTGATGGTAGTTTGCGCATAACCCTCGGAAGGTTGAATGATGAACCAGCGGTTATCCGAGCGGCCGAACTGATCATCCAAGCAGTCCGAAAAGAGCAGGAGAGAATGAAATGATTCATCGATTGATTGGACTGGCTGTTGTTGTGGTGGTGATTATCATTGGTTTGACAATGTATCTAGCGCCAGACGATTTGGCGAAGTGTCCTAGCCCTGGCTCTGGTGAGTGTGCGACGGCTGATGCCATCGTAGCGGTTTCTGGTGGCGATACTGATGCACGAACTGACGAAGCGATTCGTTTATATAAGCAGAAATGGTCGTCATTACTCATCATGTCGGGTGCAGCAGCTGATAAGACGGGCTTGTCCAATGCTGAGGCTATGAAACGTCGAGCATTGTCACAGGGCGTGCCAGATAAGCATATTATCATTGAAGACCATTCTGAGACGACAAAACAGAATGCAGTTGAAGTAAAATCAGTCATCACTGCTCGCAAAATGAAGCGTATCATTTTGGTGACTAGTGGTTATCATATGCAGCGAGCCCGGTCTGAGTTTGCGGCGCAGGTGCCTGGGGTGGAAGTACTGTCACATCCAGTCAGTCGTGATAAGCATTGGGGTGATCTCTGGTGGCTGACGCCGTGGGGTTGGTGGTTGGCAGTTGGTGAATTGATTAAAATTGGCTTGTTTACCATCGGAGGAACACGCTGATGGCTCGGGTGTTCGTCGGTATGTCGGGTGGCGTTGATTCGTCAGTGGCGGCAGCGCTATTGGTTGAGCAAGGTCACGAGGTGACTGGCGTGTATATGAAAAACTGGTCGGAAGATTTGCCGGGCATGCACTGTCCATGGGCTGAGGATGTGGCTGATGCTAAGCGCGTGGCGGTGGGGCTGGGGATCGATTTTCAGGTGTTCGATTTTCAAAAAGAGTACAAGCAAAATGTCGTTGACTATATGATCCGCGAATACCAAGCGGGTCGCACACCAAACCCTGATGTGATGTGCAATCAAGAGGTGAAGTTTAAGTTGTTTTTGGAGGCGGCGTTGGCAGCGGGTGCGGAGTATATCGCGACGGGGCATTATGCTAGGACAAGCGAGGGGCGCTTGCTTCGGGCGCACGACGACAATAAAGACCAAACCTATTTCCTCTACCGGGTGACGTCGGAGGCACTCGCAAAGACCATGTTCCCGCTGGGTGATTTTACTAAGGCTGAGGTGCGCCAGATGGCTAAGGAGCGGGGTTTATGGACGGCAAGTAAAAAGGAATCGATGGGTATTTGCTTTGTTGGGCAAGTGGGAATTCGTGAGTTTTTGTCAGAATATGTTGCAACGAGCCCGGGCGATATTATCGATCAGCAAACAGGTGTGGTTGTTGGTCGGCACGATGGGGCGATATTTTACACTTTGGGGCAGCGGCATGGGTTGGATATCGGTGGCGGCTTGCCGTATTATGTCGTTGGTAAGGACATGGCAAAGAACGAAGTTTACGTATCGCGCTCAATTGATAATCAAAATCTCTGGCGGAAAGAACTGACACTGGCTGATATTCACTGGATTGGTGAACCACCCAAAGACGGCACCTATCAGGTTCGGGTGCGACACCGGGCGCCGTTGATTGATGCGGAAGTTGCGCGCATGAACGATGCTGGCGAGAAGGTGACGGTGAAGCTGGCTGAGCCGCAGCGTGCCGTCGCACCGGGCCAATCAGCCGTGCTATATGACGGCGAGGAATGTTTGGGCGGTGGTATTATCCAAGTAGATTGACGCATCGAGGAAAATAGTGTACACTGGTACAGAATAAGAATTAACCTAAGAGTGTAAGAGAAGGAATAAGATAATTATATGTTAGCAATTCGTTTGCAACGTTTGGGTCGCAAAGGCTACCCAGTCTACCGTCTAGCTGTACAGGAAGCGCAGCGCCACCCATCAAGCGGTCGCGTTGTCGCCTATGTTGGTAGCTACAATCCACACACAAAAGTAGCAAATATTCAGGTTGAATTGGCACAAAAATATTTGGACAATGGTGCTCAGCCAACACCACGTGTTGTTTAGTTGTTGAAAGAAGCTGGTGT
>CAUVOA010000037.1:0-5605 GCA_963553545.1 uncultured Candidatus Saccharibacteria bacterium
ACCGTTGATGCCACGATCATACGCAACACCGCCGCCACGAACGAAGCGTCAAACAAGTGCGGAATTCGTTTTTCCAACACAACAAATAAAATCACTACCTCAATGACAGCCACTGTCGACTGTGCCCATGCCAGTCCATAGGCACCCATTTTCAACACCATCGATAAGACGATTGCCAGTACCACATTCAAGCCAATAGCTGCAAAAGAGATGTTTAGCGGTGTTTTTGTATCCTGCTGTGCGTAAAATGCCCGAGCCGCCATGTGGTAGATGGTACGAAACAAAATCGCCACGACCAGACACCCCAAAATACCCGCCATCATCGGATCTCCGGTGTTGCGGATAAAGTGAACAACATACCCTCGAGTAAAGAATGTTATGACAGACACTGGCAAGGCCATCCAAATGATCACCCGTAGCAATTGACGCAAATCTTTCTGAAACAGATCTTGACGATTATTGCCCAAATGCTCAGTCAACTGAGGAAAAGCTGCGTTAGAAACCGCCACACCGATGAGGTTGATCGGCATCATGTGTAGCGTTAAAGCCTGCTGATAAGCACGAATAACACCATCACCCAGTCGGGAAGCCAAGTTCACTTCCACGAGGCTAACGGCGTAGTCCATACCCTGGTCAACCGAACGCGCTGGCAGCAAACTCAACACTTTGCGGAAGCCACGATTGCGCCAGTGCAATTTAAACTCATAGTCAAATCCCAAACCGACCAACCCGACAGCACTAACGATGAGCTGCATCACCGAACCAAGCACCACACCCAGCGCCACGCCCATGATGCCGCCCTCAAAGATCTGCCAACCAAAGATATTGATACCGTTAGTAAACCAAACAGTACCGATGATGATACCAATGTTATAGATCATCGGTGCGAGGGCATAAAAGGTGAAACGCCCCACCGCTTGCTGGATACTAGCGATGACGGCAGCGATTGCAAAGATAAATGGGTTCACGGCGATCACCCTCATCATACTGACTGCCAACGCATGACCCGATTCGCTCATCCCCGGCGCAATGAAATAGCGCATCAATGGATCAGCAAAGATGATGATGAGCACACTAGCAGCCAGGGTGGTTAGTGCCATGAAATTAATCATACTGGAGCTGATCTGCCAAGCTGACTGTTTATTTCCCTTGGTCCACCGCTCATTAAACACCGGGATGAAGGTCACACTCAGCGCGCCAGACACCAAAATAGCAAACATAAAGTCCGGCACCATGAACGCTGCGGTGTACGCATCAAGGCCAACGACATAGCCCGCCAGCCCCGCTTCCTTATTGGGCATATAAGCAGCATTCAGCAAGCGGTCGCGCCAAAATCCCAGCAGACTACTCAGCAGCATGGATCCTGCCAATAGACTGGCTGCCAATTTCACGGTCAGCCGCTGATTCACTTTGGTGACTGCTTGCCGAACTCGCCCCATAATCGATTATGCGTGAAGTTTTGCTTCCTTTGGCAACTTAGTACCCTTGAGTATGTCTACCACTGCTTCTTCTTCCAACGTTTCGTCCTTGAGCAGTGCAGCGGCCAGTTTATCCAAATGTGAACGATTGGCTTTCAGAACCGTCATGGCCCGTGCCTTCGCTTCATTGATCAGTGCTGCTACTTCTTGGTCTATCTGCTTCGCTGTTTCGTCTGAGTACGGCCGTTCTCGCGTCATCTTGTCAAACATCAATCCGCCATTATCTTCGTGGAAGACTTGATCACGCAAAGCCTTACCCATACCTTGCTCAATCACCATATCACGAGCAATCTGGGTCGCATTACGCAGGTCAGAACCCGCCCCAGTGGTAATACCGTCATCACCATACAAAATCTGCTCAGCCACTCGTCCGCCCATGGCCCGTGCCAAAATGTCTTTAAATTCATAGACATTGGTGTAGCTTTTGTCCTCTGGCGGCAAGAACCACGTCACACCGCCGGTACCACCACGCGGAATGATGGTAACCTTATGGACTGGGTCAGAATCCGGCAAAACGTGACCGACGATGGCGTGGCCAGCTTCGTGGTACGCAGTCAATTCCTTCTCCTTGTCGCTCATGACTTTTGCCTTGCGCTCTGGACCAATTGCCACTCGTTCAAACGCTTCGGTCAATTCCTCGTTGGTAATCTTTTTCTTGTTGCGCCGTGCAGCGATGATGGCAGACTCATTGGCGATGTTTGCCAAATCAGCACCGCTCGAACCAGCAGTCTTTGCCGCCAACGCATCCAAATTAACTGTGTCGTCAGTTGGCTTGTTCTTAAAGTGAACCTTCAAAATAGCTTCGCGGTCTTTGCGCTCTGGCAGCATGATATTAACTCGCCGGTCAAAACGACCAGGACGCAGCAACGCTGGATCCAACACATCTGCTCGGTTGGTAGCCGCCAGGACGATCACGTTCGTGTCGCCGTCAAAGCCATCCATTTCCACCAAAATCTGATTCAAGGTCTGTTCGCGCTCATCATGTCCGCCGCCCATACCAGAGCCACGTTTACGACCAACCGCGTCAATCTCATCGATGAAAATGATGCATGGTGCATTTTTCTTGGCCTTAGTGAACAAGTCACGGACTCGTGACGCACCAACACCAACAAACATCTCCACGAACTCTGAACCAGAGATTGAGAAGAACGGCACGCCTGCTTCACCAGCCACGGCTCGTGCCAACATGGTTTTACCAGTACCTGGATGGCCGACCAACAACACGCCTCGTGGAATCTTAGCACCGAGCTCGCGGTATTTCTTTGGATTTTTCAGGAAATCAACAACTTCTTGCAAGTCTTGCTTGGCGTTATCATTACCAGCGATGTCTTCAAAGTTAACCTTTTCTTTGTCTTCGCCATACAGTCGGGCTTTTGATTTACCAAAGCCCATGGCTTGGTTATTCTGCCCCTGACTCTGTCGCATCATAAACACAAAGAAACCGATGATCAAAATAACCGGCACAAAAGTGATGGCAACATTCCATACCACTTCACCAGTGCGTGACTGTGGCACAACCTTCACTTCAACCGGCGCGTCTTTCTTGAGGCCTTGCTCATAAATACTGCTGTTTTCTTTGATGGATTTTTCTGTTGGCTTATCTTGGTCTTTAACCGTCACCGTCAGGTCGTTGCCCTGGACTTGGATGAGTTTAATGTCACCCTTGTTCGCTCGGCTGACCACATCGCTCAAAGCTACTTCCTTCAAATTAGCGTGCTGCGCAGTTGACGCATACACTGCCAAACCAATCAATACAACAATTGCCCAAAAAAGGCCCAGTCGCATAAACTGACTGATTTTATTCTTGCCATTCTTGTTCGGCATCTTTACCGCCATAATCTGAAAAATCCTTTCTACCTAAATCAATCTTTTTGATTATAGCAGTTTTTAGTGATAATTTCATCTCTAACCCTTCACCGATCTGCCAGACCGTACCGGGCTTGCCTGTCTTAAGCGCCAGCACTGCCCGCTCAAGTTGTGACGTCAGCAGGGAAGTATTACATGTCTTTCGGATATATTCTGCCAATAATTCCACTCCTTCAGCCATGTCGATACTGATGAAGAAATACCGATTCAGCGGATCCGCCAAAAGCTGCGCTGATTCATCAGTAATCGCCTCGGCTAATTCCAACTGCTCTTGCCACAAATCGTATAGCTGCTGTTTGGCATCATCTGGCAGGTTCATCAGTTTACGCCGCAAACGATTACGCGTATAGACATCGCTCGCGTTCGTCTCATCCTCGACCCATTCCAGGTGCCGCCTCACTGCATAAGTTGTCAGTTGCTGCTTGGTCCAATGTGTCAGGGGTCGCATGATCCGCGAATCACCAAGCACCGCCAGCCCTCTCCAGCGTGTCCCTCGCGCCACATTAAGCGCAATCGTTTCAACCACGTCGTCCAAATGATGCGCGGTCACCAACTGCGCACCACGTTTTTCGGCCGCCGCCAACAAAAACGCATAGCGATGCTGTCGAGCAATCGCTTCATTAGCCCCCAACAATTCTTCTCTTTTGCCTTCAAACAAAAACCCATACCGTCGAGCCAGCGCCTCAACAAACTGCGCATCATCCCTCGAATCAGCACGCATACCATGATCAAAGTGCAAGACGACACATTGATGCCCCTTGTGTGCCATAAGATCCAGCAGCACAACGCTGTCAATCCCACCACTGACTGCTACCGCATATTTCATCTTTTCCATTATAGCAAAGCATGGGCAGTTTTGATATTCATAAAATCAATTCAGCTCTTGGTGAAACAGCAATACCATGCTATAATCACCTCAGACGTGGCACCGTAGCTCAGCTGGTTAGAGCGCAGGACTCATAAGCCTGAGGTCGGTGGTTCGGGTCCACCCGGTGCTACCAATATTGCAAGCTAAACCTCCATGATTCATGGAGGTTTTTCTTTAGAACAGCTTATTTATCATCAAGCGCTTTGAGCTTTCTCAAAACAAATTCGCTCATTTCTTTTGAAGTCCGCTGGTGCTTCCACGTTTCAAGTTGTTGTTTTTGAATACCTTCTAAAAACGCAGTTAGCTCGCGCTCTGCAATTGCTTGCTCTGTCATGATGTATTTGGTCCTTGTTTTTGTTTAATAATGAAACCTAACTCTATATTAGCACATTTTTGACAAAAAAGCAATAGCAATATCACAAAATCCTCATGATTATTTTCCCTTTTTAAACCGCCTATGCTACACTGATATTAAAGGAATATTCATATAAACATGACGTACGCCATACTCTCATCACTTGCTATCGTCCTTCTGGCAGCTGGCATTCATGCTAGTTTGCAGTTGAGCGTTAGTATGTTGACGCTGATGAGCGGTCATGCGTTAGGCAAAAAGACCCGCCATATGCTGCTGCTCCGACGGATGAATAGCTTCGTGCTCGGTGTTTTTTTGATGACGCTACTACTGGCGACGTTCACGGTTCATATCTTAACCATCGTCATTAACCAAACCGTGATCATCGAACGACTCGTCGCTTCCGTTACCACAGGTATCGCAGTCGGATTAGGCTTAGCGACTTGGGCATTTTACTATCGCCGCAAGCAAAAAACTGGCATCGTCCTGTGGTTGCCTCGTGGTATGGCACGCTTTTTAGCAAAGCGTAGCAAAGCAACCAAAAGTAGCGCCGAGGCCTTTTCACTCGGCATGACGAGCGTCATCGCTGAATTGATTTTTATCATTGGGCCACTCCTAGCGGCCAGCCTAGCCATCATCAGTCTGCCTTCTGGCCTCTTCCAGCTGTCAGCCATCCTGCTCTACGTCGTCGGTTCACTTTTACCGCTCCTTGGCATTCTGATTCTTGTTGGCAGTGGCTACAATATCGCCCAAATTCAACAATGGCGTGAGCAGTACAAATCATTCCTGCAATTTGTCGGCGGTAGCTGCCTGTTCATTTTGGCGTTTTATCTGTTCATTGACCGCGTCATGGGGATAACAAGCATGGGGATTGGGTGGTGATGCAGATAACGATTGTCGAGAAAAATAATCACCGAGGCGCTGAACCGTTTGACCCAGAAAAGCTGCACCGTTCAATCGTCAAAACCTGTTGTAGCGTTCGCGTACCAGACGGCCAAGCGGAGGATATCGCAGCTCAAGTAACGTTTCAGGTGATTGACT
>CAUVOA010000038.1:0-5392 GCA_963553545.1 uncultured Candidatus Saccharibacteria bacterium
TCTCTGATATGCACGACGATTTTTCGGAATTGATGCAAGATAAACGATTAATTGTGAAGCCGTTTTTGTGGGGAATTGTGTATGCATCGTTTGATATTTTGATGTTTATGTTGGCTTTTTGGTCACTAGGTACGTCGGTCAATCCAGCAGTGTTGCTGATTGGTTATATCGCGGCGGGTTTTGCTGGGATCATCATCTTTACGCCGGGCGGCGCAGGTGTGTATGAGACGATCATGATTTTGTTTTTGAGCATGACTGGTACGCCGCCAGATATCGCTATCGCGGGCATCATACTGACGCGTGTCATTCTGCTCATGGGGACAATCGTTCTTGGGTATATTTTCTATCAGCACGCGCTAATCAAATATGGTAAGCCTCGCCGTGACTCCTAAATTTAGCGTCAGTGAATTTTTGGCGGTTGTCAATCAGTCGCTAGAGCTGGCCTTTGGCTCGGTGCAGATTGAAGGTGAAGTCAGCTCGTTTAAGGTCAATCACCAAAAATACGTTTTCTTTGATCTGAAAGATGATGAGGGTACGGTCAATTGTTTTATGACGGTTTGGCAACTGAGAATGCCAATTCATGATGGTATGCGAGTTGTGGTACGGGCAGTGCCGAAGGTGACTGATTGGGGTAGGTTTAGTTTGACGGTGCAATCAGTCCAGCCAGTGGGTGAAGGAAATTTACGCAAAAGCTTTGAACTGCTGCGCAAAAAACTGTCAGATGAGGGACTGTTTGATGATGCTCGCAAACGATTGTTGCCGTCCCGACCGCAGCATGTGGCGGTTGTCTCCAGCACTAATTCGGCGGGGTATGCTGATTTTATGAAAATTGCCAATGAGCGCTGGGGTGGGGTTCGGTTTAGTGTGGTGAACGTGATGGTGCAGGGCGAAACGGCGGCAGATCAGATCATCAGGGCGGTTGAGAAGATTGAAAGCTTGGCGGAGCTGCCAGAGGTAATAGTGCTGATTCGTGGCGGTGGTAGCACTGATGATTTGAGTGTGTTCAATGACGAATTGCTGGTGCGAAAACTGGCGTCCAGCCGAGTGCCGGTACTGACGGGGATTGGTCATGAAATTGATACGACATTGTGTGATCTTGCAGCTGATGTACGAGCGTCAACACCAAGCAACGCGGCGCAGTTGCTATTGCCAGATAAGCAAGAGATGATCCGGTCGATCAAGCACCAGCTTCGTGGCGTGGTACTACAAACAGTACGAGCGGTTGACGAGGAATTGGAACTGGTACAGGCGGCGCGCAGCAATGCTCTGGATAGCTGGCGTCAGCACGTTGAGGAGCTGCTGAGTGATGTACAGTCACGCATCAGGTTGATTAGTGAATACGATCCAGAATTAGCCCTGACAAGAGGTTATGCTATGATTAGGGGTAATTGTGCGGTCGGGGAAGTGATTGAAATACAAACTAACAAAGCTTTGATGAAAGCGAGGATTGAAGCATATGCAGAACGAACCAACAATTAATGAGCTATTGGAACAGCTGGACAAAGAAATGGCGTGGTTTCACAGTGATGAGTTTCGGCTAGAAGAGGCGCGTGAGCGATTTCTGGCTGTCAAAAAACTGGCAGAGCAGGCAGAAGAGCAATTGTTGAACATAAAAAATGAGATTGAGCTATTGAGTGAATAATACGCTATGGAAGTGATAATTATTTGTGGGCTGATAGTATTTTTGATATTTGGACTGACGGCGTTCATCGGTGCACCGTATGTGCCGACGCGCCATACTGATATTCAGAAACTGTTGAGGGATGAATTGAGGTTGACCAACGATGACGTCGTGCTAGATGTGGGGTCAGGTGATGGCGCTGTGCTACAAGAGGTGGCGAAAACTGGCGCTCAGGCCGTTGGCTATGAGATTAACCCATTTTTAGTGCTGGCGTCTCGTTGGCGGCTAAGAAAACATGCCAAGAACGTGCGCATCAAATGGACGAATGCGTGGACGACGCAGCCTGCCAAACACATCACGGTGATATACGCGTTTGGTGCAGGGCTGCATTTGAAGAAAATTTATCAATTGGCTCGGCAACAGGCGACCCACCAGGGCAGATCGTTACGATTGGTCAGTTATGGCTATCGGCTAGATACCACGAAGAACGACCGACTACTGAAAGAAGCTGGTCCGTATTTTCTGTATGAAATACGCCCTGACTTTACAGGAGACAAAGCATAAGCTATAATGCAAGATATGAAAAGAAGACAATTTGAACAGGGGTCAATCAACGGCTGGATGGTCGGTACGATTGGTTTTTTGGTGTTAACGTTAATCGCTGGAGCTGTGGCGGCTTGGATGTTCGTGGAGTACACACGAGAGAAGACTGGCGTTGACGCAAAGGTTGCCAGTGCGGTTGCCAAAGGCAAAAATGAGCAGGCAGAGCTTGACCAGAAACGATTTTCTGAAGAAGCTAAGAATCCACGTGTTGAGTTTGTTGGGCCAAATGAATTTGGTCGAGTTTCATTTATGTATCCAAAGACCTGGAGTGCATATGTCGATCAAGACGGTACTGACCGCGGTGACTACAAAGCGTACCTACATCCGGGCACTGTGCCGCCAGCACGCTCAAACACCAGCCGCTTTGCTGTTCGCTTGGAAGTACTAAACAGCGACTTTGATAAGGTGCTGAGCCAATACGCTAACCAGTTGAAGAAGGGTGAATTGACCTCAAGCAGCGTTGAATTTAATGGTAACGCAGCTACTCGCTTGGACGGTGCTTTCTCTAAAGAATTGCGCGGTTCAGTGGTCCTGATGCGAGTACGAGACAAAACGATTCGTTTCTCTACTGATGCTGACGTCTTCAAGCCAGATTTTCAGGCAGTTCTCGACACGGTTAAGTTTGTTCAGTAATACGCCAATTGCTATACTGTAAGTAGGTATGGCGGAGGTAAGATGGAATAATGCTGAATTTGGGCAGCTGCCAAGTGTAGCAGTGGCTGCCCATGAGTTGAAATCTCCGCTGGCACTCATCAGGCAACTGAGTCTACTACTGGAAGAGGGGCTGCTAGATGCAGCTGAAACGCGTCGCATTGCTCAGCAACTGTCGAGTATCAGTGATCAGTCGTTGGCGTTGGTACAGGACTTGGCGCAAACGGCTCACTTGTCGCCAACGTTATTTCCTCTGGAGCCCATCAACCCACTGGCGTTGTGTCAGCAAATGGCCATGGAATTACACCCGATGTTGCGTTTGTACGGTCAATCAATCGACTGGCCGAAAAAACAGTCGGCGAAGCATTTGGTGGTGGCAAACAGGGCGTTATTGTCGCGGATTTTAGCTAACTTTTTGAACAATTCGCTCAAATACAGCGAAAAAGATATGCCCATACGGGTGACAATTCGCCAAATTGGCTCGACATTGAGGATCTTGATTCGTGACCACGGACCGATGATGAGCCGTGCGGATTATGCGCGGCTTATCGATGAGATGGAGCAGCGAAAATCAGTTCGAACACGCCCTGACAGCAGCGGTTTGGGCGTATACGTGGCGTCGCAATTTGCAAAAGCCATGGGCGGAACTATTGGCCTGATCAGGCATCGTGATGGACTGACATTTTACGTAGAATTACCCATAAGCCAACAGATGAGTTTGCTATGAAAAAGGTGCTGATTGTTGAAGACGATCCAGTGTGGGCGAAGCTGATTCGGCACTATGTTTCAGAAGCTGGCGCTGATTCGCGGGTTGTTATTGCTCCGGGGCAGGCGCTGGAAATGATCGATGATTGGCACCCAGATGCGTTGGTGTTGGATATGCTCTTGGCGAGTGAAACGGGCATGGCGCTGCTGAACGAATTGAAAAGCCATGAGGACTTGGCTAATTTGCCGATCATCGTGTGTAGTAACGTTGGCATCAATCGTGACGATATGGAGCCGTTTGGTGTGCGGGCGGTGCTTGACAAATCAACCATGACGCCGGCGCAGGTGCGACAGGCGTTGACGGAGGTGCTACTATGAGCCAGAGCGAGCGCTTGCAAGCCATCGTCCTGAGAAGAACTGACTACGGCGAGGCGGATCGAATTTTACATCTATTGACTTCGGCGGGGCGGCGCAACGTGATTGCCAAAGGCGTGCGACGCGAAAAAAGTAAACTGGCAGGTGGCATCGAACTATTTGCGCTGTGCGACGTGGTGGTGCGACGTGGGCGCGGCGAGCTGGGGATTTTGACCAGTGCGCAGCTGCAGCAATTTTATCGACACATTTTGGACAGCTACGAGCGGATGCAATTTGGCTATGAAATGCTGAAATTGGTCAACCGAGCGAGCGAGCAGGTCGACGAGCCAGCCTGGTTTTCGGTGGCGCAGCAAGTGTTGGCGCAATTGAATAACGTGAAGGTTGAGCAAAAACTGATTGAAACTTGGTTTTACTTGCACTACGCTGGGTTGCTAGGCGATGAGCTCAATCTGCGCACTGACGTGGCGGCCCAGACTTTGTCGCCTGACAAAACATATATGTACGACAGCACGGAAAAGGGTTTGCGGCCAGCGGAGCAGGGTGACTTGTCGGCGGACGCCATCAAACTGCTTCGGCTCATCCAGGCGAAGCCGCTGGCTACTGTGGCGCAAATTGGCGGGATAACTGAGGTGATCAGTGCTTGCTGGCTGGTGGCGCGGCAGCACGCGGCGGTGTAATATTGCCCATAAAAATGGTATACTGTAGGTAATAATTGTGAATCGCCATGTTGCCAACATGGAGAAAGGTTTTTTGATGAGTCAAGCAAAAATGGAAGATATTATCAGCCTATGCAAGCGACGCGGCTTTATTTATCAGGGGTCGGATGTGTATGGTGGCTTGAGCGGTACGTGGGATTACGGTCCGCTGGGTGTGCAGCTGAAGCGTAATATCATGAATTTGTGGTGGCGTCGGTTTGTTGATGAGCGCGACGACATGTATGGCGTTGATGCGGCGATTTTGATGAATCAGAAAGTCTGGCAGGCCAGCGGGCATGTCGATACCTTCGTCGATCCGCTGTGCGAAGATACGGTCAATCATCGCCGCTACCGCACCGATCATATTCTCAAGGACAACGGCGTTGACGCTGATGACATGACCATGGAACAGATGGATGCGGCGATTGCTGAGCGCGGCATCAAAAGTCCCGATGGCAATCCGCTGAGTAAATCGCGGACGTTTAATATGATGTTCAAAACGCATGTTGGTGCTACCGAAAGCGAGGATAGTATTTCCTATCTCCGCCCTGAAACCGCCCAAGGCATCTTCACCAATTTCAAAAACGTCGTCGATAGTTTCTACCCTAATTTACCGTTTGGTATCGCTCAGCAGGGTAAGGCGTTTCGTAATGAGATCGCACCGCGCGATTTCGTCTTCCGCTCTCGTGAGTTTGAGCAGATGGAGATTGAATATTTCGTCGACCCTGAGCATTGGCAGGAG
>CAUVOA010000039.1:0-5375 GCA_963553545.1 uncultured Candidatus Saccharibacteria bacterium
ATTGGGGCGGTAACGAAGATCAAGTTATGCGCGAAATGATTCGCGTGACTATTGCCGAGCATATTAAGAGAGAATATTTACTGCGCGATCAAGGAATTAAGGTATTGAGTCTATTTTTTGTTGATAAGGTGGCAAGTTATTTGGAATATGATGCTGACGGCAATATGGTTGACGGAAAATTTGCCCGCTGGTTTGATGAACTGTATCAGGAAGAGCGAAAAAAGAGCCGTTTTTACGAAGATATTATGCCTGAAGATCCAAGTGAAGTTCGGAAAGCATACTTTGCTGAGATGCGTAAGGGTGGCAAAACGAGCTTCGTCGATAGTAAAGAAGGTAAGGGCAATGCACAGGACGAGTCGGCTTATGACCTAATCATGAAAGGTAAAGAAAAACTGCTCGATCAGGCAAATCCAGTACGGTTTATTTTCAGCCACTCAGCGCTGAAAGAGGGTTGGGATAATCCGAACGTATTTCAAATTTGTATGATGCGCGAGAGTGGTAGTGAAAATGATCGCCGGCAGACAATTGGACGGGGCTTGCGGTTGCCAGTGCGTCAGGACGGTACGCGAGTGTTTGACGAACAGATCAATCAGTTGATGGTGGTTGCTAATGAATCGTATCGTGATTTTGCTAATAATTTACAAAAGGAATATAAGAAAGCTGGTGTTAAGATTGGTTTTGTGCGGCGTAGTGAATTTGCGCGGATACCACTACATGACGATCCAAATAGTACGTTGGGACATCAGAAATCAAATGAGGTCTGGGAGTGTTTGCGGCGCCGCAGTATGATTGATGACGAGGGTCGCGTGCTGGCCAATTTCACGCCGAATAATATTGGTTTTACACTTGATCTACCTGGTGATTTGCAAAAATATCATGCCGAGGTGGTGGATATTATTGAGGGCTGTAAAATTGATAAATTTGTTAAGGATGCGCGTAAAAAAGAGAAGATTCGTCCAAACAAGGAAGTCTTGTATAGTCCGCTACTTGAGGAATTATGGAAGCGAATCTCGCACAAGACGACGTACCGTGTGGCATTTGATAACAGCCAGATTATTATGGCGGCCATTGGTGTCATTAAATCCAAGCCTAAGCTTAAGCCGTTAAGAATTGAGGTGAAAAGGCATAGAGTGCTTTTGAAGCGTGGCGGCGTTCATAACGACGGTATGGTCGGTGAAGCAACGCATGATTTGGCGGGAACGTTTGAACTGCCGGATATCATCTCTGAATTACAGGATAGTACCGGCCTGACGCGGCAAACAATTGTCGATATTTTGACTGGCAGCGGCCGGCTGCACGAGTTCTTGAAAAACCCGTACGACTATGTGCAAATGGTAAAGAGTGCAATCAAATCGGTGTTAGCGCGGGTTGTCGTCGACGGCGTTGAGTATGAAAAGATGGGTGAGCGTAATTATGAACTGCGCAATTTCCAAAAAGATAGCGATGAAGAGGTTGAACGATTTATTGATCGACTGTATCAAGTTAAGAATCAACAAAAAACAGTGACAGATAGATTAGCGCTGGATTCGGCGACTGAACAAAAGTTTGCCGAATATTTGGACAGTCGTGAAGATATTAAACTATTCCTCAAGCTGCCGTCGAAGTTTACGATACCAACGCCAGTTGGTGACTACAATCCAGATTGGGCAATCGTCAAAGAGGTTAATGGCGTAGAAAAAGTATATATGGTGCGTGAGACGAAGAATGGCGGTGAGCGTGAAAATGAACTGCATAAAATTGCTTGCGCCAAGAAACATTTTGATGCTATCGGCATGCATGATTACGCTAAGTCAACTCCTGATGATTGGCGGGTGTAAGTATGTCGATAAGGAGCTGCGAGATGTCCTCAGGAGAATATATGAACAAGCCAAACAAAACCATTACCGTCGCTCGCGCCATCATCCGCATCGGTGATGCTGCCAGGAGTGCCAATGATTATAGTTTGCTGGGCGCGCTGCATGAAATGGTGGAGCAATTGTCACAGAACGGCGTTAAAGACACTGACGTCGACATGAATTTGCTGCTGGAATATGTCGAGGCGGCGGACGGTTGCGATTATTGCTGTGCTGGTGATGGTAAGCCAAGTGTTGAGGAATTGACAACGAAAATCAACCAGCAGCTGGCGCGCCGCGGTCAAGCGCAGGTGGAGACGAGCGACCAGTCGGTGTTACAATTCGAGCCGCTGGTTCATCTGGTGACGGCGGCGTATGCCAAAAATGAGGATGGCGTGACGTCGGGCTTGTCGATTGCGCTGGTTGTCAAACAGGATGGTTCAGTGGATCTGCCGCGCGAGCATTTTTTGAATGCAGAATTGCTGGATTATTTTGATGAAAATCGGCCGTTTAGGTGGCGTTCAGCCGAGCGTGACTTGCCATCAAAGCTGCATGGTTATCATTTGGTGGCGGGCTCGGTAGAAGTGCAGGAGATCTTGCCGCGCGAGTTGGGGGTGATATCGTTTTAGGGATTAAAGTTCACGGATTAGGGTATGAGTTTTGTAGGGAATGAGTTTTATTGGGGCGTTATTGTTGCATCGGCGGCATATCTCTTAAAGAATTTTGTGTTTGACCAAATATTGGAATATCAAAAGGTAAAAGGAAAAATTCGGAATCGTTTAAAGTATTATGCAAATGTTATCTATAACTCTGATTTAAATGAATATCTCGTGCAGGAAGCGCGATCAGAATTTCGACAGCTGAGCTGTGATTTAGAAGAGAAATATTTTACTATTTTTATACTAATAAGATTAAGGTTCGTTCGTTTATTATTTGCGCTACCATCGAGAAAAGACATCATTGAAGCTGCCAGCGGTCTCATTTATTTATCAAATAGTGCTGGCGATAAAGTTGGTAAGATTGACTACAATGGGAAAGCCCGTAATCAAGTAGAGCAGATTTTGAAAGGAAATTTTGAGAAAATGATCTATAGACTTAGGGGATTTTTCAAAGGTAACGACGAAAATTCTTAAGTACAAACCCCATTCTTTTTGAATCTAAAATATAAAAGTAGTGTTAATGCGTAGAAAATTCTTCCCTATGCTAAAATTATTACATGAAGTTCCCTCGTGCTAAAAAACTGGTTTTCTTTAATAACAAGGGTGGTGTTGGTAAAACGACGCTGGCGTATAACACCGCGGTGCAGTTTGCTAACAAGGGTTATAAGACGGTGCTGGTTGATCTCGATCCGCAGTGCAATTTGACGCGGTTGGCACTCGGCGAAGAATATTACGAGAATACGATTTTCTCAGAGATGAGCAAGACGATTTATGATGTGCTGCGCGGAGTGATTGAGGGAGGGTCGGACATTGACTTGGCGACACAATTTGAGCAAGCTAAGGGTGCGCCTGAGAACCTGTATTTACTGCGCGGCGACATGCGGCTAAGCGATTATGAGAATGTCCTATCGACTGGCTACAACTCAGCTGCGGCTGGCGAGCAGCTTGGTTATTTCCAAACGAGCGCGATAGACCGTTTCCTGCGCGAAAAAGGCTTAAGCGAGCAGGTCGATATCTTTGTGACTGATACTTCGCCGACGTTAGGGCTGCTGAATCGAGTAATCTTGCTTGGCAGCGATTATTTTGTTGTACCGTTAATGCCTGATGCGCTTAGTCTGCAGGGCATTGAGAATCTTGGTATCATGTTTGAGAAGTGGAAAATCAACTGGCGTAATACTGGTAAGGCGTTAAGTAGTGGTATTGAAAGTCAATTTGTATTGGGCGGTGAAGGGTTGTTTATTGGTTATATCTTAAATTCGTACAATGTGTATGGCCAAAAACCAATCAAAGATCATCGCAAGTGGATTGATCAAATTCCAGAACGAGTTCAAAAATTCTTGAGCGAACGCCATTGCCGGAACGGGCTGGTGGCGTCTAGTAGCCGGGCGTCGCTGCACGATATTCAGGATTACGGTCGATTGCCGGCAATTACGCACGAATCGGGCGTTGCGATTTTCAACATTAATCCCAATGAGGCAGAGGCAACACAGCCTGGTTCTCGCGAAAATATTGTGAAGGCTCAACAAGAGTTTGATGAGCTTTCAGACGCTATTTTGAATATCTTGGATAAATATTAAGACGGCTAACTTGTATATGCCGACAAGTCTTTGTTTTAGAAATAATCAAACATTATGAAAATCTCCGCCAAGATCAAGCCCAACTCTCGCCACCGCGAAGAAGTGGTGGCGAATGATGACGGTTCGCTAACAGTATATACCAAGGCGCTAGCCATTGAAGGTCGGGCTAATTTGGCGGCGGCGAAGTTACTGGCGAAACATTTTGGCGTGGCGCCGTCAAAGGTAAAATTAGTGCGCGGTGCAACTTCGAAATATAAGGTTTTTGAGGTGGATAAGACAGAGTAGTTGCCGCAGCTACATTGTTAATATCCGGCTACAATTCTACGGATACCCAGCTCCCGCCGCCATATTGCCGAGCAATCCCTGCACCGTTACAAACGAATATCCTTGCTGCTTCAGCGCGCTAAGGATACACGGCACGGCACCAACTGAGGTTTGGTGAATGTCATGCATCAAGATGATAGCTCCAGGGTGGGCGCCAGCGACGGCGCGCGAGCAGACAATGTCGCTGTTGCGATCAGCCCAGTCGCGGGTGTCGACCGACCACAAGATTGACGACATGCCGTGCAGGCGAAGCTGTTCCAAGACAACGCTGTTGACCGCGCCATAAGGCGGGCGCATAACAGTTGGTTTAATTCCGGTGGCTTGTTTGATGGCGTCATTGGTACGGTCGATTTCGCCAGCAATTTGGCCAACTGGCAATTTAGGCAGTTCTGGGTGCGACCACGAGTGATTGCCTAGTTGGTGGCCGCGCGCCTGTATGTTGCGCACGACGCTAGCTTGCCCGGAGACTTTGCTGCCGATCAAGAAAAACGTCGCTTTAGCGCCATGCTGATCCAATATATCCAGCAGCTGCGCGGTGTATGGCCCCGGCCCGTCGTCAAATGTCAAGGCGATCACTTTATTGCCAGAATTCGCGGCTGGCGGCGCGGCGGGCGCTGGCTTTGGTTTTGGCTCGGGCGGCTTGGGGATATTAGCTAGTCTCCGGGCTGTTGGATTTTGCAGATATTTGGCAACGGCAGCGATCGGTACTTTGATCGTCATTTCGCCGTAGGCTGACGGTAAAAGCGACGCCTGTCCGATTGGCCAAGCTAGACTATTGCCGCCATCGGTAATAATAAAATTTGATAGCGTTTCCTGGGTGATAGTTTCATTGAGATCCAGCTCTGCTTGCTGGCGCTGCTTGATGGTCTCATTGATGTTGTTTCGGGCAGCCGCCACGATTTCCCCGGCCGCTTTCTCTGATTGCTCAGTCAAATCGCTCAGGCTAATCACCTCGCCAGATTTTTTATCAAACGTCCAAAAAT
>CAUVOA010000040.1:0-5086 GCA_963553545.1 uncultured Candidatus Saccharibacteria bacterium
CGCCATCCTGGTCAGACCTTGAGTAAGGAAACGCTGATCGCCCATGTATGGGATTTTGATGCTGATATTTTACCGAACAACGTCGAAGCCTACATCAAGCAGCTGCGCAAGAAAATCGACAAGCCGTTTCGCCGTCCACTGATCCACACCGTGCGTGGCTTTGGCTATAAAGTGGAGGCAGGCGCGTGAAACTATTCACCTCCGCCACCATCAAACTAGCCAGCTGGTATCTGTTGATATTGATGATGGTCAGTCTACTGTTTAGCGGCATCATCTTTAACATTGCGCGCTCGGAAATTGACGCTCGCTTGCAAGGTTTTGCCGTCAAGCGTGGACTAGCCAGCGGCAACTCACTGGACAAGCCACTCAGTGAACAGATGGAGGCTACTGACGCCAATCTCATCATCAGCTTGGCGTATCTCAACCTGGTGGTACTACTCGGCGGTGGGGTTATCGCTTATCTGTTGGCACAGCGTACCTTAGAGCCAATCGAAGCTGCGCACCAAGCCCAGTCACGCTTTGTCGCTAACGCCAGCCATCAGCTACGCACACCACTGGCCATCATGAAAGCTGAGGCCGAGCTGGCACTACACAACCCCAAAACGCCCAAGTCAGAGCTGCGACAAACACTCGCAAGCAACCTTGAGGAAATCAATCGTCTGAACGAACTCGCCACCATGCTATTAGAATTATCCCACAGCGAACGGCAACTCTCATCCAACATCGAAAAATTTGACCTGGTAGAACTAACTAATAATCTGATCAACTCCAGGCCCGGCAAGGAGCGGGTAACACTGCACGCTCCTGATGATTTGACGGTGACTATGAACCGACCAGCAGTCCGAGAAGTGATCGCAGTGCTGTTGGACAATGCGGTCAAGCATAGCCCCGATACTTCGCCCATTGACCTCACCATCAAACCGCTCAAAACAACCGTCATCATCACTGTCACCAACCATGGCCCAGGCATCAACGCCAAAGATCTGCCACACATATTTGAACGGTTTTACAGCGGTCAGCAACACGCCAATAGTTACGGCCTAGGGCTCAGTCTGGCGCATCAACTAACGCGTGCTTTGGGCGGGCATATTTCTGCACGATCCACCCCTGGAAAAGTCACGACATTTACACTTTCGCTGCCAAAACGCTAAATTTCAGGTATTTTTCAGGTAGGCGTGGTGTACTAGATAGTGTCGGTTGGGTAAGCAACCGGGAAAGGGGTACTATGAGTAATGTACGAACGACGCATCTCAGTCAAAAAGGCTTTAAAGAATTACACAAAGAAATTTCTCAGTTAGAAGCACAAGAAAAAACACTCCAGTTCACCTTGCGTGAAATCGGTCGCGCTAAATCCCGCGACGACAAATTGCAGCGCAATGAGGTCATCATGAACCTGGAACTCGTCAGTGGCAAATTGGCGAATTTACGCCACATGCTAAAAAACGCCAAACCACTGCCACGCAAACGCGACCGCTTACGCGTCGCTCTGGGCTCAATCGTTGACTTAGTCGATCAGCAAGGTCGCATGCTTCACTACATACTGGTTGACAGTTTGGAAGCCAATCCGACAGACGGACGCATATCCATAGACAGCCCGTTGGGTCGCAGCCTACTGGACAAGCGCCCCAAAGACACCGTTTCCTGGTGCGCTGGCGTCAAACTGCAGCGCGCCCAGCTGGTCGCCATCCGATAACTACGAACCACCACGCCCCCTTCAGCTTCCGTCATCATGGCGGAAGCTCTTTTGGTGCGATTGACAATTTAGCATAAACAAAATATAATACCGCTTATGCGTAGAAGGCAAAAACAACAAATCTTTATTGGCGTTTTCATTGGCTTATTTGTCATTGCAGTCAGTATCCTGGGAATCATATTTTATAATCACTATCAAAAAGAGCAGATCAATCAGCGTCTGGCTGCCAACACAGTTCATTTCGCTTCTGACGGCTATAACATTGCTGCCACCATGTTACTGCCGAAAGATCAATATTCGTACGAGATCAAAAGCGAAGAGCGTCCGCGCTTTCCAACCATGACCATCAAAGACAAGGGCGAAACGTACACCATCACCGCCAAAATCGCGCAGGTCGGAAAAGCCAGCCGTGCCAATGACCTCGAGGCAGCCAAAAAACGAGGCAACTTCACCGAGCTCAAAGCCGACAAAGCCACTGGCGCACTGGGAGGCTATGCCTATGATGACAATTCATATCACTACATCGTCAAAATACCACTAGTTCAGCGTGACCAAGAATGGTACGAACTCCACCTGGACATTGAAAATATCAGCAATGCTTCAGGTAGTAAAACCTTGTTCGAGTCATCCAGTATCCAGTCACTGGTCAAGTCTGTCAGGTACGACAGTAATTACCAAGCGCCCGACCAAGAATACACCTCAGATGACCGAGAAATCGTGAAGGTAAACAAGTTCGCTAACGAAATCGACGGCTTTAGCATCACGCAACGGTCCAGTGCTGATGACAAAATCACCTTTGTTGGCACCAGAAACAACGTCCAAATCAGCCTCACAGTTCGTCCTGTTTCCACCTCTAAAACACTAGAGCAGGCGACTGCAGATGATTATTATGTAAAGGCTGGCACCCACAAATACGACCAAATTACCAAGTATAATTCCAAAGAAGTACGACACACAGCGCCACAAAGTGACCCGACAAGCTACGTCACCTTCTTTTACTACTTTGAAAAGGACGGTGTAATATTGCAGGGGACTGGCCGCTACAACGCTGAAGGCAAGAATGCCTTTGACCAAATGGCCAAAACCGTCTTCGAAACAGTCCAAGTCGACAAAGCTCGCGCAAAAAAATACGTGCAGTAAGAATTAGACCGCTTATGCTTTTTGTTTTATACTGTGAAGTATGACATTTTACGCCACGCCCGCTCACGAAACCCTGAAAAAATTACGCACAAATGAATATGGGCTGACAGCCAGAGAAGTTAAGCGCCGCCAAAAGCAGTACGGCATCAACGTTATCAAAATTGAGTCCGAGCCAATCTGGAAAAAGATTGTAGAACCGTTTTTGGATATTTTCATGCTGGTGCTAGGGGTGGCAGCCGCCATCAGTTTGTGGCACGGCGATCACATTGACGCGGTCATCATTTTGGTGATCATCGCCATCTCAGCAATCATTTTCTACATCCAGCGATTTTCGACTGACCGGGTTCTCCGCAGCCTATCCAAACGCAGCGTACAAAAGGTTGACGTACTACGCGGCAATCACACGGCTCGCGTTGACGCTTCACAGCTGGTACCTGGCGACATCATCACCCTGGCTGAAGGCGAAAAAATACCAGCAGACATCAGACTCCTCCGAACAGCCAACTTGCGGGTCGACGAATCACAATTGACCGGTGAATCATTGCCCATCAGCAAAAAACCTGACGTACTCGAGGGCCACAAAGAATTGTATGAGCAAACCAACATGTTGTTTCAAGGCTCATTCATCATCAGCGGCACCGGAACTGGCGTCGTGGTGACCACTGGCAACAACACCGAGTTTGGTAACCTTGCCACGCTGTCAAAACGACAAAATACCCAAAGTCCCGTCCAGCAAAAAATCGACGTTTTGATCACCAGGATCATCGCTGTTGTTGCCGCCGTCAGCGTCGTAGCTTTTGGGCTCAGTCTGCTGCGCGGCATGGACGTTCTGGAGAGCCTGCGCTTTGTCATGGCCCTGGCTGTCAGCGCCGTTCCCGAGAGTCTACCAATTGCTATATCTGTTGTGTTGGTGCTGGGTATGCGACGCATGGCTGCCAAAAAAGCTTTGGTACATCAGATGCGAGCCATCGAGACCATCGGCGTCATCACCACCATCGCCACAGACAAAACTGGCACGCTGACCAAAAACAAATTGACCGTCCAAGAAACTTGGTCACCTAATGATGCAACCGTCATCGATATCATCGCCCGCACCATCAACCGTGGTGACGCCAAAAGCCACGACCCGCTTGATATTGCACTGGAAGAATTTGTGCGCACACATGGCGTCCAGGTCAAAAACTCGCCATTTCGTGAACTACCATTTAACCAAGATTTCAGCATGTCTGCTGCGGTATGGCATCATGGCAAAGATTTTCAGCTGTACCTCAAGGGCGCGCCTGAGCAGATTTTGGCAGCCTGCAAAGTAACCGCTGCTGTCAAAAAACAAGCTCTAGCAGCCCTGGAAGCATTCGCTGCCAAGGGACAGCGAGTCATCGGCCTGGCGTCCTACACGTCAGCATATCCAGTTCATGAATTTTACGAATTGAAAGGCAAGAAATTAACCTTTGAAGGCTTTGTGGCAGTCAGCGACGTCTTGCGCCCAGAAGCACCTCGGGCAATTCGCGCTGCTCTGAAGGCCGGCGTGTCCGTACGCATGATCACTGGCGATCATTTTGAAACAGCCTATCAAATTGGACACCAATTAGGCATGGTCAAGGACCGTGACGAGGTGTTTGACTGCCGACAGATGAATACACTGACAGATGAGCAGCTTGACCCAATCGTCGAGCGAACCAAAGTCTTCTCTCGCGTCATCCCCGAGCAAAAATACCGCTTGCTGACCATTCTCAAAAAGCATCACATCACCGCCATGACAGGAGACGGCGTCAATGATGTGCCGGCGCTCAGCAATGCTCACATTGGCGTAGCCATGGGTTCGGGCTCGCACATTGCGCGTGACGCTGGAGCTATCATTTTGCTGGATGACAACTTCAAAACCATCATCGACGCCATGCGCGAAGGGCGAACCATCATCGCCAATGTCCGCCGTATGTTGTTTTATCTGCTGTCGACCAACACTGGTGAGCTGATCACCATGATTGGCGCGCTCCTGATTGGCATCAAAACCCCACTGGAACCGGTGCAAATTCTGTGGGTCAACCTGGTCACTGACACTTCGATGGTCATCCCGCTTGGCTTGGAACCAACAGAGAAGGGGGTGATGAATCGTCCACCCGAAAAGCCAGATGCTCCAATCTTGAACCACATGATGGTCTGGCGAATGGTTATCGTCGCCTGCACAATGTCAGCCATCGCCATGGCAGATTACATATTCTTCTAGCAACGGCAAGGACATGCTTACGCCCAAAC
>CAUVOA010000041.1:0-5072 GCA_963553545.1 uncultured Candidatus Saccharibacteria bacterium
TGGCGCGTATCACGCTGGACGATACCAGTTGGGATATTTTGGCGAACACATTGGGTGCGGCGACGGTGTGGCTGGGCTGGGTGGGCTGGCGGTTCATAAAAAGAAAATAGCCCGCCGAGAGGCTCAAACAGAGCAGTTGATAGTCTGTGAGCCGTCTCGGCGGGATGTGACGGGTTCTCTTAACGAGGACCCGGGTGGGAGGGCGGCCCGGCTGCTGTCAGTAGATCTAATAAAAAGATCATGCCGAGCAGCATGAAGTCTAGAGCCGCCAATAAGTACGTGAGTGCTATTAAAGCAGCCATGGCCCATGCCACCACAACTAAACACCTCCTTCCTAGTTCGGTGGGTTTAGTACTCTTTTACTATACCATAAAATATATAATAATGCAATAAGTTAGACTGTCTACTTCCATGTTACTGATGTGAGTCGATATTTATCTAATTTGAGGACCTAGTACTCTGTGTAGGACACAACCGTTTGTTATAATGATGGGTATGATTCTCGGCATTGATGAAGTTGGGCGTGGGCCGTGGGCCGGGCCGCTGGTAGTGGGCGCGGTGATTTTGGGTGGTGCGGATATTGAGGGGCTCAACGACAGTAAAAAATTGACCAAAAAACGCCGCGAGGTTTTGGACGGGGTGATTCGCGAGCAGGCGGCTGCGTGTGCGTTGGGCTGGGTGGGTGCCGGGGAATTAGACGACGTTGGCATGAGTCAGGCGCTACGGCTGGCGACGCGGCGAGTGGTCAAGCAAATTCAGGCTCAGTGCAAAGAGAAGGGTCTGGCATTTGATGAAATCATCATTGATGGGACAGTTAATTTTCTGGCAGATACAGTACTGGAGCGATACGTGACGGTGATGGCTAAGGCCGATGGTTTGGTTCCGAGTGTGTCGGCGGCGTCGATCATCGCTAAAGTAGCGCGCGACCAGTTTATGACCGAACAAGATGCGGTCTATCCAGGCTATGGCTTTGCGTCAAATGCTGGCTATGGCGTGGCCAAGCATCGGGCGGCGATTGAGCGGCTGGGCGTGACGCCGCTACATCGGTTGAGCTTTGCGCCGTTACAAAAATATGCCGGCAGCGAGGGGAGTGTACAACCATCGCCTAGTAGCCAAATTAAACATCAGCAGGGAAACACGACGCGTCAAATTGGCGATATGGGAGAGCAGGCGGCCGCAGACTGGCTGGCGGCGGACGGACATGAGATTATCGCTCGCAACTGGCGGACGCGGTACTGCGAAATTGACATTGTCAGCATGAAAGATGATGTGCTGTGGTTTATTGAGGTAAAATACCGCAAAAATGATGATTTTGGTGGCGGGCTGGGGGCGATTACCGCCAAAAAACAGCGACAAATGCGCTTTGCAGCGGAACTATTCATGGCAAAGCATCCGCAATATGAAGGATGCGACATGCGATTATTGGCGGTGGCTGTTGAGAGTAGCCCACCGGTTGTAAAAGGACAGGTAATATTAGAATAAATTAAGGCAAGAAAATAGCCCGCCGAACGAGCTCAAGCTGAACTCTGTTGTTCAGCGAGCTATTTTCGGCGGGCGCTAACCCTCTTTAGCCTCCTTATTCCTCCTCTCCTGTAGTGTTTTTCCGGTAGAGGACAAGATGATCTTGACCAGGGAGGTCTATCGCGTAGACCTCCCCTTGTGTCGTTTTGAGACGAGGGGTCGCCTTGGTGACGACAATTAGCGCCTCAGCTAGACGCTGATTGTCCTTGATAAGGTCCTTGACTTGGTGATAAATCACCGCGTCAAAAAGGCCTCTCTCAGCCTGGTACTTGCACGAGGACCAGATTAGAATGGCGGCGTATACCGCCATGACCAGCAGAGCCAGTGCGAGATGCCCTGCTCTACCGATGAGGCACGCCGCCACAGTGGCGGCGATCAGGACGACATACTGTACAATGAAACGCTTCATGATCCCTCCTAAGGACCATCACTCAAGCAAAAAGGGCAACTTCACGCCCTTTTTTGTGGAAACTTGAGCGAAAAGCTAATATATATATATATCACTAATAGAACAAAATGTCAAGGGATTTTGTCAAAAATGTGGTGTAATATATTAAATCACTGTTTGCAGCGCAGCAATCACGCACGCCTTGTCTCGCTCAATCAACTCAACCCGTGCTGCGATTTCCGTGATACCCAGCTCAATCGTCCTGGTGAGGGCTGGGACGCTTAGCATTGGCTCAAAGAAGCGGCGGAAATCAGCCAGTTCACCGCCGGTTGTCAGCCCTATAGCAGTGTAGCGGATGAAATCATCGTAACTTTTATCACCAGCAAAGGTTATTTCGACCCACTGCCAATTATCCTTCAGCCAATTCCAGGTGAGCTGACGGCTTTCGTGAGTGCGGATGAGATAGACAAACCAACGGCTGGCATCTTGCGGACGAATGACATCAGGGCGCTTGATATTTGCAAGGATTTTTTGCGCAGTTTTAGGGTTTTTGGTGGCAGTAAGTCCCAGGGTAATGTCAGCCTGTAGATCGTTTGATGGCGTCTGCTGGTAGGTCTGGAACAGGCTGTCAATCATCTCTGATGTCTCAAAGTGGCGCACATTAGCACTGATGATCAGTGAACGGATTTCTGTTGGTAATTCTTCGAGGGATTGATCATCAAACCGCCGCTTGGCTTCCGCTAGCACTGTCTGGTCTTCGCTATAGATCATCAAGCCCAGAGCAGTGACGCGCCGTTCGCGGTCGTCGTCAGACTCACCAGGCGTTTCGTCCCAGCCCAATTCGTCGAACGTAGCGCGGGCAAACTCACCAGAGATTCGCTTCAAGTGGGCTTTGCCGTCGTCATCATCGTCAACAAACTTGCGCAGTTCCGCCAGTGCACCAGCCGCCATATCGAAAACCTTTTCGTTAGTTTCATGCTTCAGTGACAGTGCTAGTGGCAGGAGTGAAGCTGAATTTTCACGTCCAGCCCGAGCCAACAGCGTGGCGTCTTGGAGTAGGCAGATTTTATCCAGAGTGGGTAGAGCGTGAATGTGACTGAGCAGATGCTCGCGAGTTGTCGCGTCGTAGTGTGTTACGAAATGTCCGTTCAGCCCGCAGTTCACTTGCAGCGGTTTTTCAATGCTAAATGTTTTCTCACGTTCAGTTAAAATTTCGTCATCAAGTGGTTGGTTGGTGAACAATGGAATCGGCCACAAGGCGTCGGATGGCTGATGATCGCCAATGAAAAAGCGTTCTTGGTTTAACGTGACAGTAGATTGCTCAGTCGAATTGTCCTGCTCGACTCGCACGATTGGCAATCCCGGCTGGGAAATCCAGGTGTTCATCAGGTTAATAATTGGCTGACCGCTGGCAGTCTCTAGCTCCTGCCACAAATCATCACCAACAGTGTTTTGGTAGGCAAATTTTTCAAAATATGATTTTAGTCCTGCACGAAACGCCTCCTCGCCGATCAGCCGCCGTACCATCACTAATAGCCGCCCGCCTTTGGCGTAGACAATTGCTGGGTCAAACAGGGTGCTGATTTCGTCCGGATGATTGACGTCGGCCTGCACTGGTTGCACGCCGTCCAGGCTGTCGCGTCGCAGCGCTGCGGTGACTTCGCCCGTCGCAAAATCCTCCCACATCCGCCATTCAGGGTGCAGTGCGTCGACTGCGACGTATTCCATCATATTGGCGAAACTCTCGTTCAACCATAGGTCATTCCACCACTGCATGGTCACCAAATTACCAAACCACTGGTGGCTGAGTTCGTGAGCGATGACGGTGGCGATGAAGCGCTTGGACGACTCCGGCGTTAATTTCGGGTCAGCCAGCAGGCAACTTTCGCGGTAGGTGATGAGTCCCCAGTTTTCCATGGCACCCGACGAGAAATCTGGCAGCGCCACGTGGTCAGACTTTGGCAGCGGGTATGGTACACCAAAATATTCATCATAAAAATCAATGGAGCGAGTAGCGATATCCAGTGCAAAATCCAGTGTGTCCTCGCTCTGGGCTGGCGTTGCCCAAATATTAACTTCAACGCCGGATTTGGTGCGGGCGGTTTTCTTATGTAATTCGCCGCCGACAAAGGCCAGCAAATAACTACTCATTCGCGGCGTGGTGGCGAAAGTGGTTGTTAGCGCGCCGTCTCTCTCAGATGCTTCGGTGACGGGCATATTGCCGAGGACAGTCAATCCCGGAGCGGTCACCAGCGTCACGTCGTACGTGGCTTTGGCGGCTGGTTCGTCAATACACGGGAATACTTCGCGGGCATGATGTGATTCAAATTGGGTGGCAAACAGCTGCTTTTTCACGCCATCGTGGGTGAAATAACATGGATACAGCCCATGCATAGCGTCGGTGATAGCGCCAGAAAATTTGATGCAAACCGTGTGCTCACCGCTGGACAACTCTGGGCACGACAGGCGTAATTCATCAAATTCACCATGAGAAAATTCAGCTGGCTGATCGTCGATCAACACCGTATGGATAGTCAGATCTTTGGCGTGCAGCGAAATCGATTCACCGGTCAACTCACCAGCAATAATCACCGTACCAGAAAACGATTTTTCCTCGGCGTGTGTCAAGTCGAGGGTTAGGCTATAGTGCTGAGGCGTAAATGTATCGAGTAAATGCTTGAGTTTTGTCATGGTCTTATTATATCATTTGCGGACTGTGAGATTGGCTGGTTGGAAAAGGCTTACGGTATTCGATATACTAGGAGTATGAGAGGGACAAAATTGCAGCGCAGGCGTATCATGGCCTTGTTTGTGGTGGTGTTGTCGGTTTTGGCGGTGTGGTCGTCACAATTGTCACAACCAAAGCTGACTCCTGTCCCGGCTGATTTACAGCAACAGTATTTTGGCAATTCAACCGCGCTTGATGAATTGAACAAACTAGAAGTAAAGGGTCGTGCACCCAAAACAGGCTATACGCGCAAGCAATTTGGCAACGGTTGGGGTAAAATCGATGGTTGTTCGGTGCGGGAAGTGATTTTAGCGAGGGACTTGAGCGATGAGAAAGTAGGCGAAGGTTGTAAGGTGCTCTCTGGTGTTTTGCAAGATCCATACACTGGTCAGACCATCTATTTTCAGCGTGGTGAAAAAACTAGCTCCAAAGTAC
>CAUVOA010000042.1:0-5071 GCA_963553545.1 uncultured Candidatus Saccharibacteria bacterium
TTGACCACGCACTGTATCATTTGGAGGCGGATTTGCGCTGGATTGAATTAACAATTTCGCGGTTAACGCGGCTAAAGGAGGAAATTTTGCATGAGCAAACTAATAATTAGCGCTAAAAAAATTACAAAGTCGTTCGGGCAAACACAGGCGCTGCGCGGTGTTAGCTTGGATGTCGAGGCGGGCGAGGTGCTGGCGATCATGGGCCCGTCTGGGTCTGGTAAATCAACACTGCTACATAGCTTGGCGGCGATTACCAAGGTCGATAGTGGCGAGATTGAGTTCGACGGTCAGCGGATTGACACAATGAACGATGATAAGCGCAGCATACTACGGCGCACCAGTTTTGGCTTTGTCTTTCAGTTTGGACAGTTGGTGCCGGAGCTGACGGCGCTGGACAATGTAGCGTTGCCATTACTACTGAACGGCGTCAAGCGTAAAGAGGCCTATCAACAGGCAAAAACATGGCTGAACAATGTTGAGTTGGGGGATAAAGCCGACAGTATGCTCGGCGAGTTGTCGGGTGGACAAATGCAGCGCGTGGCGATTGCCCGAGCCATGGTGATTGAGCCAAAAGTGTTGTTCGCTGACGAGCCGACTGGTTCACTAGATAGTCTGAACTCAGAAAAGGTTATGGAATTGTTCATCAAAACCGCCAAAGAGCACGGCACGACAGTCATCATGGTGACGCATGAGCCGACGATTGCCGCCTACGCTGACCGGGAAATCATCGTCCGTGACGGGCAGATTTCTGGCGCTGAGGCAGCGGTAAACCCGGCACAGACGAGGGCTGATAAAGCTAAGGTGAGGATTGTCTGATGAGCGTTAGTTGGATGTTACTACAAAAGTCTGGCCGCCAGTCGTTTGCGCGTCTGGGCTTGACGACGGCAGCGGTGGCGCTGGGTATTATGCTCGTGTGCTGCTTTACGGCTGGTATCAATGGGCTTATGGGACGCGCTGGGGGATCAGCCATCAGCCTGGCAGCATACCAAGCTAGTCGCAAAGAGGCTTCGCAACAACCGATTGATGGTATTGAGCCACTAAGAATTAGTAATGTAGCGCGACTTGGCAATGCGTCAAAATGGCGAGGCCAAATTATCCAGACGTATGCAATGCACGGTACAGTGAAGTCCCCGCAGTTTGCTAAGCTAAAAACGCCAGGTCCGGGCGAATATTACTTATCAAAAGCGTTGGCTGATGCGGTGGCTCAGCATCCTGAGGATGATATCTTGGCGCGTTTTGGCAATAACACTAAATATCTCGGCGTGCTCCCTAGTGAATATGTTAGCGGCCCAGATGCTCTCATGATGGTACGTGGCGCCAGCGCTGATGAAGTGGCGGCAAGTGATGCTGCCGCGAAAGCTCGAGGACAAGCTTCCTACTTTGCTAATGTTTATCGGACGGATGCGAATGGGCTAACATCGAATGTCGGACTAGACCCCATATCTATCACTGTACTTGGCGTTGGTGGAACCATCTTACTGTTTCCGATTGTCATTTTCGTGTCAGTGGCGACACAGCTGGGTGCGGCACAACGTGAAAAACGCTATGCTGCCTTGCGACTGATCGGTGCGACCAAGCGGCAGGTGGCGCGGGTATTAATACTGGAGTCGCTATTGGCGTCAGTGGTTGGCGTGATTATCGGGCTGGGTGCGTTTTGGCTATTACAAGCACCGCTGCAGAATTTCAAGATGGACGGCATGCGGTTTAATCCTGGCGATTTAGCGTTAACTGCCACGCAATGCGCGCTGATTATTGGCTTGACGTTGGGGCTGACGATATTTGTTAACTGGCGACGGATGCGCCGAGCGCAAATTTCGCCACTGGGCGTGTCGCGTTCAGTCGAAAAAGTGAAGAAGTTGCGCGCGTGGCGGCCGCTGGTGCCAGTAACTGGTATTGCGATCTTTGCCTGGTTATCGTCAAAGCCGGGGTTGGATTGGCTGACAGCAAATAAAGAATCAGCTATGCCAATGCTACTGCTGACGGCGGCCTTGCTGTTGGTGATGTTTGGACTTGTCCTTGCTGGTGGTTGGTTGACGAATAAGCTATCATTACTGGCGGCGCGCTGGGCGAATAGTGCCTCAATGTTGATTGCCGGTAAGCGTACAGCAGTGCACTCGCGAACGGTGTTCCGTGGCGTGAGTGGTGTCGTGTTGGCATTGTTTGCGGGTAGTTTTTACCTGACAGCAACCAGTGGTATTGAGAACTTAAATGTTCAGGCTATCAAAGACAACGGATACTCACAGTTGAAACACGGTACGGCAGCTGTCATTGGCCGTTCACTGCCGAGCGATATGGCGAAGCAGTTGAAACAGCAGTCGTACATCACGTCAGTGGCGACGATCTATCCGCGTGAGGATGGCAGTGCAATTCGCTGCCAAGATCTGGCAATATACACTGAGCACACCTGTCCAAGTAATGCTCGGCCCGACCAATTTGCGCTGTTGAATTTTGACGCGCCAGTGGTCAAAAATGTATCGCTAATTAACGATACGGTTGATACGAACGGTGCCAAGGAATATTTGGTAACAGTAAAATCAGACAATGATCTTGAGAAGTTACGCAGTATGGTTGTGATGCGCGCTAATCAGTACGATCTGACATACGTAGTGGGCGGCACTGATTCCAAAAAACCGCATATCAATCCAACGATTCGCGAATTTGCTGACCTGGCGTATGTTGGTATCGGTGTGACACTGTTTGTGGCAGTGGCGAGCCTGATCGTTTCGACGATTGGCGGGCTGGTGGAACGTCGCCGTTCGCTGTACACCTTGCGGCTGGGCGGCATGCGGCTTGGGCAGCTAAAGCGCCTGGTGATGGTTGAATCGGTGGCACCGCTAGTCATCACCTCGATCCTGTCGTGTGGTATCGGTGTTTGGACAGGGGTGGTATTCACGAAGATGTTCTCGACGACACTGAAGCCGGTGTTAACACCAACCTACTTTGCCATCGTTGGTGCTGGTCTGGCGGCAGCTATCATCGGTATTTACTTGATCCTGCCGATGGTCGACAAGCTGACGCGGGCGGAGGCTAATCAAACCGAGTAATTTTGTCTGCGGGGCGATCCAATGAGAAGCGTTCCAGGTGCTGGCTGGAGCGCTTTTTCTTGCTATGAGCGCAACTTTGAATGACTCAAGCCACACGGAGCTAGGTATCTGTGATTGATAGGAGTGAAGGGACTATTAGTGAAACGTCACCCGGTCATCAGCGACGCTGACGGTCACCGTCATGCCATCATGAATCCGCCCGTCAATTAACTCTAGCGCCAATGGGTCAAGCACCCGTTTTTGCACTAAGCGCTTGAGCGGTCGGGCGCCAAAGGCTGGGTCATAGCCATCGCGGGCCAGCATGTCGCGGACGCTGTCGTCAAACTCCAATGTGATGTCGCGGCTGTCTTTGACTTGGCGGGTGACGCGTTTCAGCTGAACGTCGACAATCGCTCGCATGGCTTCTGGTCGAATGCGGTCAAAAATCACGATATCGTCGATGCGGTTGAGGAATTCTGGGCGGAAGTGTTGTCTGAGGACATCAAGCATTTGATTATCCAGCGCCGACAAATCGTCGCCAGAAAAATCCATGATTGCCTGCGAGCCGACATTGCTGGTCATGATGATGACCGTGTTGGAGAAATCGACCGTTCGCCCCTGGCCATCGGTCAGGCGACCATCGTCGAGCACCTGGAGAAGTACGTTAAAGACATCGGCATGGGCTTTTTCGATTTCGTCAAACAACACCACGCTGTAGGGGCGGCGGCGCACCGCTTCGGTGAGTTGGCCGCCTTGGTCGTAACCGACGTAGCCTGGCGGCGAACCAATCAGCCGGGCCACGGCGTGGCGCTCCATATATTCGCTCATATCGATGCGGATCATGGCATGTTCGTCGTCAAATAATTCGCGGCACAGGCTGCGGGCTACCTCTGTTTTACCCACCCCAGTCGGGCCGAGGAAGAGGAAGGAACCGATTGGCCGGTTGGTATCACTGAGGCCAGCGCGCGAACGGCGAATAGCACTGGCGACTGCGGCGATGGCTTTGTCTTGACCAATCACTTGGGTGCTAATATGCTCCTCCAATTTGGCTAGTTTGCTGGATTCGGTCTCAATCAGCCGCTCCACTGGGATGCCCGTCCAGCGCGCCACCACGCTAGCGATGTCATCAGGGGTGACTTCTTCGCGCAGCAAGCGGTCGGCCGGCGGAATGGCGGCCAGTTCCTGGCGAGCGGCGGCCAGCTTTTTCTCCAGCTCTGGCAGGTCGCCGTATTTGATGCGGCTGGCGGTGGCGAGATCCGCGTCGCGTTCGGCGATTTCTAGTTGTGAGCGCAGGCTATCCATTTTTTCGGTAGCGGTATTGACGGTCTGGAGAATGTCTTTTTCGTGTTGCCATTTATTGTCAATCACTTCGGCTTGAGCCCGAAGATCGGTAATTTGTTGATTGATTTCTTCTTTGCGGGCTTTGGCGTGGTCAGATTTGTCTTTTTTTAGCGCGGCTTCTTCAATCTCCAGCTGCAAGCGGCGGTTATTCAGCCGATCCAGCGCAATCGGCACGCTCTCCAGCTGCATCTTCAGGGCGCTGGTGGCTTCATCCAGGAGGTCGACCGCTTTGTCAGGTAAAAAGCGGTCGGGCAGGTAGCGAGTGGACAGCCGCGCCGCCGCCACGATGGCATCGTCAGAGATTTTAACGCCGTGATGCACCTCGTATTTTTCTTTCAAGCCGCGCAAAATCGCCACGGTGTCGTCAAAGCTTGGTTCACCAACATAGACTGGCTGAAAGCGCCGCTCTAGGGCTGCGTCTTTTTCGACATGCTGGCGATATTCTGCCAAGGTTGTCGCACCGATCATGTGTAGTTTACCGCGCGCTAGGGCGGGTTTGAGCATATTGCCGGCGTCCATGCTGCCTTCGGTTTTGCCGGCACCGACCATGGTGTGAATTTCATCAACGAACAAAATAATTTCGCCGGCGGCTTCTTCAACTTCTTTCAAAATTGCTTTGAGGCGCTCTTCGAATTGGCCGCGAAAGCTAGCGCCGGCCAGTAGGCTGGAAATTTCCAAGCTAATCAGCCGCTTATCTTTCAGCGACG
>CAUVOA010000043.1:0-4968 GCA_963553545.1 uncultured Candidatus Saccharibacteria bacterium
CACGATGTTGACTGAGTCGTCTTTAATTTCTTTGATCAAAGCGTACAAACTTGTGGATTTACCAGAACCTGTCGGACCAGATGTCAAAATCATACCGTTTGGCCGCTTAATTCCTTTTCGGATGCTGCGCAGGGCTCGGCCCGCATAACCCATATCTTCCAAATCAAACGAATTTCCCGTCTTATCAAGCAGACGAATCACCACCTGCTCACCCCAAACCACCGGTGATATTGCTATACGCAAGTCGACCGCCTTACCAGCTACATTCACTGCAAACTGACCGTCCTGAGGGATACGGTGCTCGTCAATTTTCAAGCTGGATAAAATCTTTATACGGCTCACGAGCGCTGGCTCAATACTTTTCGGTAGCTGCATGACCTCCCTGAGCACACCGTCAACACGGCAGCGAATCTTCAGAGCCTTCTCGAGCGGTTCAATATGTACGTCAGAGGCATGGCTTTTCACCGCATACTCCAAAATAGTGCTTAATGCGCGCGAAATTGGAGAGTCCTGGACGATAGTCTTGATCTCGGTCGCTGATTCAATAGCTGCTTCCTCTTGTGATACCTGAGCTGCGTCACTAACCGTCGACAAATCCGCCTTGTATTGACCTAGGACATGCCTGACGCTGTCCTCAGATGCCATAAATACCTTTAGCGGACGCTGAATGCGATTTGCCAAATAGTCAACGGCCTGGACGTTATTGGCATCGATCATAGCCACCGCTAAGCGATTTTGAACTTCAGCCAACGGAACCGCCATGAAACGCTCCGCCACTTCAGCCGGCAGCAGAGATAAGATATTCTGATCGATGAAGCTATTGCTCAAATTTACATATGGTACGCCTGAAACTTGAGCCACCGCGTGCGTCAGAAGCTCATTGTCGATGACACCTTCTTCGGTCAACAGCGAAAAAAGCGGCTTATCTTCTTTTTTCGCACGTGTTTCTGCATCGTCTAAAACCCGTTTCTCAACAAGACCCTCATCAATCAAAAGCTTGATGAGTTTTTCCTGTATTTCATCTGTTAGCAGCGCCATGTTGCTAACCCCTTATCCGTTTTCGCCACCAACAATCACTTCAACGGTAGGGTTGATCGCTTTATCGTTAAAAATATCTTTGCTTGGTTGCGTTACATCTGATGAAATCTTGCGAATCGTTTGTACTTTTACGCCACTGTCTGGCAACTTCAGAAATGACAGGTTAGACGCCACCACATACGCGACAATCACGCCCAAACTTGCTACTAAAATAATCATTGCTATATCTGTTTTTTTCATGGTTTTACCACCTTATTTTCAAGTGTAATTGCCTGCGCTGGATTGTATGGAACTTTGCCTTGTACGTTGAGGACCACCTTGCCGTCACCTGCTTGAATCTCCATGGCGGTGATTTCAATGACACGAATTGATTTCTCAAAACGCTCCATCAATTCTTTCAATTTGTCAGGTGTACCACTAACTGAAAGGTTGAACTTATGTACCGACTCTGAGTTAGACTCCCCTTCACTGGCAGAGGCTGCGTCTACCGTTAGGCTCTCCAGTGTCAAACCCGGCACCGCTCCGATAAACTTTTGCTGCAAAGCAGCGCCCAAGGCATCAGCGTTCGGCTCAGCTGGTAATGCGTCCAAGATAGTCTGTAGTGGACTGCTCTCGTCGCTCGACTTTACTGATTTGAGCGCATCATTTGTCTCTAATACTCTGATATTATCCTTTAGCTCTTTGGCGTTAGAGATATTGCTATGTAAGGTACTCACGGTACCATTTTTTGTAGCAATGACTTTAGAATGGAAAATAATCTGTTGTATCAGGAATATCGACACCACCAGTGCAACACCTGCCAAAAAGGCAGCACCCGCCACAAAAAAGAACATTGTCTTTTTTGAAGAATCTATCTGTTGGCGTTTGCGAATTGCCACATCTTGCTCACCCGAGGGCATTATTGATTCTCCTTCTTCTGTTCAGTTGATTCACTACGGCTAAAGAGGCTTTCTGGAACGCCTAAGCGTGAATCTGTCACGTTTGTCTTGCTGGTCGGCGTAATGATTGAAATCGTTTCTTTTGAATGTGCAAACAGGTCATCAGGATAGGTGAAAGTAAAGGCAAAGCGCAACACCTTCTTACCTTCGGCATTCTCGCCAAATGTTGTTTCACCAGCTTTCATATCACTTGCTAGCGGCACACCGTCACCCTCGGCATTACCCTTTTTCACTTTGGTACTGGTCAATGTCTTCTTGAGGACCTCCAACGCCGCAAAGCCATTGACGGCTGAACCTTCCAGGGTAATTGTCTTTTCTCCTGGGTTAAGGCGCGCCATTGATATCTGTACATTATTTGGTGCTGGCGGGTTGATGGCGCTGATCAGAGATAATAGCCGTGAATTAATCTTTTTGTCATTATGCAATCGATCGATCTGCCCCAACTGCTGCTGCAACGTTACGGTCTTGTCTAGATCGCTAATTTGTGACAATTCACCATATTTGCTTTTTATATCACTGTCTTGCTTGAGTTCAAACGCTAGTTGACCACCTAAAACAACTGCACAAAACACAACGATAGCAATAGACACGATACCTACCAATATTGACATTGATATGACCGCATTGCGCATCATGCGAATGCGTAGTAATTCGCGCTTAACATCTGGGATCAAGTTGATTTCAATCATCCGAGATTACTCCTTTGCGCTAACCCAACGACTGTTGCAAACTCAGAGGCCACTGGAGCTAATTGCTGCTGATCATTTTGTGACATCAAAACACGTTGCCACGGATTGGCAGTAACGGCATTGATACCAGCCTTTGAGGAAATGTATTGATCCATCTGCGGAATAGCTGCGCCAAATCCAGACAATAATATGCCAGAAACCTGCAAGCTCGTGTAACGCGTTTGGAAAAAGGTGATTGATTTGACAATTTCTGAAGCAAAATTGTCCAAAATCATATCAATTGCTCGAAGCACTTGACCATCCAATCGATCTGGCGCCAAGCCAAACTTCAAAATAAATTGCCGCGCCTGGTCTTCTTGGACGCTCAGATTCTGTACCGCTGACCGCACCAGTGACTGCAGACCTGTTGGCACCGTACGCACCAACCGAGGTGTTGTGCCATATACCACGGCTAAATCAGTAGAGATTTCGCCCATATCGAGGATCAATTTCACATCCTGGTTATCAGATGGCGTCAATGAGCGAACCATTGCGATTGGGTCTGGCTCCTCAGCGATCACATTAAAGCCTAAACCTTCCACAAACTCCAATTTGCTTTCGGCGTATGATTTAGCTGTACTGGTCAATAGCACCTCGTACTGGTTTTGTGTTCGCAAACTATCACCGAGCAACGCCCAGTCAACCTTTGCATCGTCAATTGACATTGGAATATATTGTTCCACCTGATATTTCATGGTTGCGCGCAGCTCTTGGTCGGAAACTTTTGGCACATCGATGATAGTGCTGAAGGTTTTACTCGAAGGCAACCCGATGGCAACATTTGAGGTTTTGATGCCACTTTGCCCAACAGCAGTCATGATCACCTCTCCCAAGCGACGCTTGGCCTCTGGTGAATCACTGCTTGATATCTTGCTATCAACTGGTGCATAACCATAATGCATCAAGTTCCAGCCTGAACCACTGCGACCCAATTGAACAACCCGCACCGCGTTTGTACCGATGTCTAGTCCGAAGAAGTCGCCCAACCCTTTTGAGAATTTCATATCACCTTTCATTATACATAAGCTTGTTATATTTGTTAAACAAAACGTTAAAAACGTGGCGGCAGTTCACGGGAATACATAGTCTGGATTGCGCCCGAATCACGTGAACGTCCATAATTTGCTAAATACGCGTCTGGTCGCAAGTTCAAAATCTCTGCAGGCTTGCCAAAATCAGTCTGATCAGAACCGTGCGTACGCCGCAGGTAGAGTGACCCGGTGACAATTGGTCCGTTAACACGAAGCTGTTGCTTATCGCAAGCCCCACTTGCTAACAGATCTGCTTCTGGCCAACCCTTGCCATTCTTGGCTTCAGCACAGGTACTGACAGTCTTGTTAGCCAGCAACCAGGCATCGACACGCTGCACATTTGGCTCTATGATGATATGATCTGCTCGAATGATAAGCTGTGGAATAGCCCCAACGCTTGATAGCGGGCCATTTGCATAGGTAATATCACCGCTGATGCGCACTGTTCGCCCGTATACCGTGATGTACGCACCGGTCTTCACGGTACCACCAGTGATTTCTACTTGCGCTGCACGGTATTCTGCATTGCCAGACAGCTGTCCGTCACCGATCTTTATAGAGCCACTATCCGTTCCTTTGATAGCCGGGTAATTGTATCCTGTGAGGCGACCAAACTGCCCATATGGTGTTTTAGTGTTACGGAATGTCAAGGTATTATATTCACGAGCTAAGCCCCCAGCTGGGCCGCCATCGGACAATCCAGCACCTGAAGCAGAAATGATATTTTGTGGCGACAAAATGCCATACTCTGCCCACGATCCGTACCGTTTATCGTCCAAAATAGTCATACTAGTTTGTACTAAGCCCTTGCTGGTCGCTCCGCCAAATGATACACCAGCCCTGACGTCGCCACCCCAGAACTGAACTTTTGGTTTCTTACTGACAACCACACACTTCACAGCGTATGATGACGTTTCTTTACCGACCTCTTGTTTATAAGCAGCAACTACCGTTGCATAACAAACCCTATCGCCCGACTGGACCGGCAATCCATTGATATCATCGTCAGACGAATGAATCATAGTTTGATTGACTGGAAAGTCTCGATCCGAGCCATCTTTGTAAAGGTCTTTACAAGCACCAGAAATTGTCACGCCATGTTTTGCGGCAATGTGAGCTGCTAATTCACATGGATTCTCAATAGACATCTTTACATTATCACCAGATTCAGCAATGGTGTTACCCGCCTTTGCCACAAACCGCACTACCGCACTACGAGTTGGCTTGGAGCGT
>CAUVOA010000044.1:0-4924 GCA_963553545.1 uncultured Candidatus Saccharibacteria bacterium
CGAGCGCCGCAGTGATTCCCAAGCATCCAGAGCCAGTTCCTATGTCGATGAGCGTCCTTGGTTGGTCGTCTTGTGGCGCCAGCTTTAGTAGTAGATTGATCATTTCTTCTGATTCGGGACGCGGTACTAGTACGCTGGGCGACACTTCAAATTCTCGTCCATAAAACTCTTTCTTACCCAAAATATATGCCAGCGGTACGCGGTCGAGACGCAGGCTAAGTCGTGCTTCGGCGATATCAACACGTCGCGGATCAATCTCTTCGTCCAGGTGCGCGTGAAGGTATGTTCGGTTTTTGCGCAAAGTATTAGCTAAAATGAGCTCCGCGTCTAATCGGGCTGATGCGATATCGGCTTGCTTTAACGTGTTAGTGGCGGTTGTTAGCCAGGATGTTATGGTTGACTTTTCTTGCATTATATGCTAGATTATACACCATTGAAGAGAAATTTCATAATCAACGTGGCTACTAGACGGCACGGGAAGAGTTGGTATGTATGAATAAGCGCGTGAACAAATTGAAAGTAGATTTTCCTTCTTGTGAGGGTATTGTGACCGTTGATCATGATTTTCCAAAGATTCAGCTTGATCGTAAGCTAGGTGCTGAGCTAGTGCCTGGTGAAGTTGTTGACCTTTCTGAAGAACGATTAAAAAAATATCTTGAGTATGCTGAAATACCGGAGCAGTGCTGGGGCGATTTGTCACTAATCATCACTGGTACAGAAAATTCTTCATACTTGGGGAGTGATGAATTAGGGTATGTAAGTGATGATGGCGAGGGAGAGCTTGATGTTGTTATCGGGATTGACTACGACTCTGACTCTGAGGCTACGCTACGGCATGAGCTGTGCCACGTTAAGGATGCGATAGATGGGGAAATTGACTTCCAGAAGAAAAATTTGTTATACACACTGGGAAGTTCAATATCTAAAGAACGATTACGTAAGCAGGCCATTATAATTCATGCTTTGGGCGCTCTTGCTTATGCGTGCGGTATGTATTTTAACTCTGAAGAGATGAAAAATAGTGTGCTCTCTGCGGTGGTTGCAAATAATACCGTGGCTGCGGCGTTACTGGGAGCACACCTGAAAGGGTATTATCATGATCCAGGAGAAAAGCGCGCTCGTAAGGCTGCGGAACATGGTAAATGGTTACCACATGTGTTCACGAGGCGTATTGATACTATGCCTGTTGACGAATTGGCGTCATCATTTGCGTCTCATCCTTGGACCTCGGTATATATAGCAAAAAATGATGATGAAGTGCGCGCCAGGGAGCAAGCCGCTGGCCAACTTGGTCTGTCGTATTATGCAACGACAGATCCAGAGGAGGTTAAACTGCTTGCCATTAAAGAGGCTGAGCGAGAGTATGTTGAGTATAAACGATTAGCCGAACAAGGGATAATCAGTAAAAGAGGACTTAGAAAGTTTAAGATTAGCGAAATAGCCGATGATTTCATGGATCGTGCAGAGGTAGCTACTAAAGGTGGCGGTGCAATGGTTGCTGTACTGCCTGATTCCATGTATCGTGTCAACATGGGAGAATATAGTAAACGATACGATGATATCAAGCGCGATATCGCGGAATAGAGTTTTTCGTTAAGCTTCAGTAGTCTTTGCTTTTAGCTCCCGCTCATACCGCTGTAGTTGCTCAATCAAATCGTCAATATCCCCGTTCAGCGCCGCGGGGATGTTACTGCGGCTGTAGTGTATGCGGTGGTCAGTGATGCGGTCTTGCGGGAAGTTGTAGGTGCGGATTTTTTCGGAGCGATCGCCAGTGCCAACGAGTGATCGCCGCTCAGCACTTAATTTGGCATTTTCTTCGTCAATTTTCATCTGTAGTAAGCGCGAACGCAGCACGCTCATGGCTTTTTCGCGGTTCTTGATCTGTGATTTTTCGTCTTGGTTGGTCACGACGATACCAGTTGGTAGGTGAGTGATACGCACTGCTGAGTCGGTGGTGTTGACGCTTTGGCCACCATGTCCGCCCGAGCGGAATACGTCAACGCGGAGGTCATTTGCATCTAGCTCGACGTCAGCCTCTTCGGCCTCTGGCAACACCGCTACGGTGACGGTTGAGGTGTGGACGCGGCCTTGGCTTTCGGTGACCGGGACGCGCTGGACGCGGTGGACGCCGCCTTCAAATTTCAATTTGGCATATGGCGCGTCGCCTTTGACCATGAAAATGACTTCTTTGTAACCACCTGAGTCATTGGCGGATTCGCTGACGAGCTCAGTTTTGTAGCCATTTGCTTCGCACCAACGCAGATACATACGGTACAGTTCCGCTGCAAATAGCGATGCTTCGTCGCCGCCAGCGCCAGCACGGATCTCTATGATGATGTTTTTCTCGTCGTTTGGATCTTTTGGCGTCAGTAGGATGAATAATTCTTCCTCCAGCTCTGCCAGACGCGCTTCAGTTTCAGTGATTTCAGCTTTTGCTAGTTCCGCAATCTCATCACCGCCAGTAGCCAATTTTCGTGCTTCTTCTAAGTTTTTTGTTAGCTGCTGGCGCTCCTCGGCCTTTGCTATCAAGGTTTCCAGCTCCGAAAACCGTTTGTTTTTTATGGTAAACTCTGGATCGCTATATGCGGTAGGTTGCGCTAAAAAATCTGCCAAGACTTGCCTCTCGGCGACTAGGTCGTCTAAGTGTAATGCAATGTGTGCCATATAAGCCATATTATAGCACAGAAACCCCATGACGTATATTGACAATAGTAGCATTTGTGTGTATAATATGCGCAACATGGTTAAGCTTCAAAATATGATCCCTGCACGACTGCGCAGAGCCAGGCAAGCCAGTTCGAGTAGCGAGCCTAAATATGACCAAAATCAGGTGATGTATAATCTGTATGAGCAGGGTTCCGTTGCCGTTCATCCACGTGAGCCGTTTGAAACGGTGTCTGGAGAAGAGATATCGCATCGGATGGAAATAGACCACTGTGTGAAGCGAGCACCGACGTTGGCGGAGTTGATGAGCAATAGGGAGCATGGCAGGGAAAACGATGTGCACAGTGTGATCGGTAGTCGGGCGTTGCTTTCGCGTGAGGTTGATGCCTTGACCCGAGAAGACTTTTCAGTACAGACGGAACAGCAGACAATTTCAGCATTGTTTTCTGGGTTGTGTGCGCGAAGTGATGATTTGGCGCGTACCTCACGATTGTCTAAAATCCGGAATCATCTCAACTATGTTGGTGAGCCAGAGCTCATGGAGGCGGCGCACGGAATCGCGACGTATTGGAAGCATAGGCTGGACGCGCATCCTGATAAAACATTGTTTGTTATGCTGGGCGAAATTAATAATATGGAACGTGCTGACTATGCCGCCCCACAAGGAAAAATAAAAAGTGACGAATATTTCATGGAATTGATCATGGGGGAGTTTTCTGATGATGAGTTGGCCCAGTACGCCGATAGGCTGCTTATCGATGAGGGGGAATTGGTGAACTTGCCTAAAGAAAACGTTGATGTTGTCATGCTGGACGACTGGACAAGTAGTGGTATAGAAATCGCGGAACAGCAACAGTGTTTCCTGCAAAGACATCCGGAGTTAAAGGATCGAATTGAAGTTCAGTTGGCGATTGCTAACGAAGAGAGATTAAAAGTGGGCTTCCGTATGAGTGGGGGACAGTATGTGCCAGTCCGCGCGTATTATTGGGCAAATAGTTCATCCGAGCTTTTTAGCACGTATATTGCAGGGTCGCATTCGTCGGACTACTCGTTGGCGGTTGATATCGGCTCTGTGCTTGGAGCAGAGGATACGATGCCACCAGGCGTGCAAGTTGCGCGACCATATCACCGAGACAACTATCAGACGACCTTTCGTCAACGTTTACAACACGCTAGGTTGCATGGCTCAAACGTGATTAAATAGATACATGACATTTTCAACGTGGCGTGAGTTTGTTGAAGCTGAGGCTCAGCAGCCGTATTTTCGAGTTTTGATGAATCGGGTGGACGCTGAACGGGAGAAATATGAGGTGTACCCAGCGAGGCAAGATATGTTTTCTTGTTTTGCCGCTTGTCCACTGGACACGGTGAAGGTAGTTGTCATTGGGCAAGATCCATATCATGGACCGGGTCAGGCGCATGGTATGAGTTTTTCGGTTAAGCCAGGGGTCAAATTGCCACCAAGTTTGCAGAATATTTTTAAGGAGTTGGTTGATGATACCGGGGTGGATATGCCGACTAGTGGTTTTTTGGAACCATGGGGCAAGCAGGGCGTACTGTTGATGAACACTAGCTGGAGCGTCAGACGAGGTCAGGCTGGTAGCCACGCAAATTACGGTTGGATGGAGTTTTCTAAAAATCTGCTAACGATACTGAATGACTATGAGCAGCCGCTAGTGTTTATATTGTGGGGAGCGCATGCCCAAAAGGTTGGTCAGGCGATCACAGACAGTCGACATTTGAAGATTTGTAGTGCTCATCCGTCACCGTTTTCTGCCAATCGGGGATTCTTTGGTAGTAAGCCATTTTCGCGTGCGAATGATTTTCTGGCGCGGCATGGCCGCGGGGCGATTGACTGGCGGTTACCTTGATTGACAAATAGTAACTTTATGTGATATAATATGAACTATGGAACATTCAATTGATACTATTAAACAAACACCAGATACGTTGCCGTTGCCATCTGTTACCAAAACGTACAGATTGCCCGAAGGGATGTCGCTCGGACCAGATGAATCGGTCAAAGTGAAAGGGTTTATAGCTCGGGGAAGAATTGATGGAAGGTCAGCTGTCTTGGCTTTGGATGACTCGGGAGAGAATGATACTCAGGACTCAGTGCTGCAGTCTCATCTTGAGGATGCAATTTTTGGAGATTTTTCATTTATGCGCTCAGCATATTATAACCACATTGCTCAGCATCAGGGCATGACGATGCCAGATATGATGAAATTGACACCAGATGATTATAAGCAACTTACAT
>CAUVOA010000045.1:0-4879 GCA_963553545.1 uncultured Candidatus Saccharibacteria bacterium
CCGCTTTCAGTGTAGAGCTGCAGGATTTCCGGCAGTACCCATGTTTCCAGATCGATGCCGTTGGTGATGGCGTGAAACTTGACCTTGTCGTTGTTGCGGTCGCGGAAATTTGCCACACGGGCGTGCAGTTTACTGACGCCATTTTTGGCTTCGGTCAGCTCAATTGCCAGCAAGTTCGGCCGCAGACGGTCGTTACGAAATTGCTCCATTAGCCAGCAGCGCACGGCGTTGCTTTTGAGATTTGGCAGCACCAACTTCTCAAACTGTGAGCGGTGAAATTCTGGTTCAGCCGCTTGGAGCAGCGTGTGGTTGGTGTAGAGTGTGTGTTTGCGTACGTAAACGATTGCTTCATACAGATTCATGCCGTTGGCGCATAGCTCGTCCAGTCGAGCCAATGCTGCAAAAATGGTTGCGGTTTCGTTGAGCTGGATGACGGCCGGCTTGATGCCGAGCAGTTTCAGGGCTTTATAGCCGCCAAACCCGAGCGCGACTTCTTGGTAGAGTCGGTGATCGCCCGAGCCTTCACCTTCGTACAATTGTCCAAAGTTTGGCTCTGAGATGGTGACAAACTGAGTCGAACCAAGTGCCTTTTTGAAGATGCTCAAACTAGCGTCGGGAAAACCGCGTGAACTGACGGACACGTCGTCAATGTATTCAAAACCATAGTCTTGTGGTGAGACAGTTTCTGAAAATTCTTCCTGCTCTAAGTTAGTAATTTTTTGGTGTGACTCACTACGGTAAAATGGCGTGACTACCACAAACGGCACGTCTAATTTTTCGGCCACTCGCCGTGTGTCCGCTGCCAGTACGCCCAAACCACCACCACCTTTGATGCCATTGGCTTTGTCGTAAATTTCCATCGTCCAGTAGATGTACGGCCTAGATGCAGACAACTGATGGGTCAAGCTACTACGTTCAATGATGTCATAAAACTCATAGGCATCTTCGATGTCGTGTGGTCGGTATTTTGGTTTCTCTGTGTAAAAATATGGATCCATGATGCCCTTTATGGATGGGAATTATCGTAACTTTGGTGCGGGTGCGGAGAATCGAACTCCGATCTCAAGTTTGGAAAACTTGCATACTAACCGCTGTACTACACCCGCAAGCTTGTATCATTGTAGCAGAAAGATGCTATAATGTGAATACGCCCTGATAGCTCAGCTGGATAGAGCAGAGGACTTCTAAGCCTAAGGTCGTAGGTTCGAATCCTACTCGGGGCGCCATAGGATTACGAGTATCAAATATGGATGCGAGTCGAAAACCACGCATGTCTCGAGAACTGATGATGAGACTATCTGATCCTCGACGAGGGTCGATTGACGGTTTTACGGCGTACGGACATACGGGACGAAGCATCAACAGAAAACATCGGGCAAATTCAGATCGCCAATACATCAATAATTATCAAAGCTCTGCCATGGCTAGCTGCCATGGGCATGTACGTCGCTTTGGAACAGAGATGGGGGTCGTGCCTTCTGAAAATAGATATCAAGCAAATCAATCAACCAGACAGAGCTTGTCAAATAGGAAATCGCAGGTGACCGAGGGAAATGGTTTCAACCGCCCGTGTTCAAACGTCAACGCTCGCCCGACGGGACTCAACAGACCAAGGTCATCATTTCACGAACCGCCTTCCCGTCGGTACAATCCGTATGCATAAGGCAAAATAAAATCCTCACACGCGTGTGAGGTTATTTTGGAGGGCCAGGAGGGGCTCGAACCCTCGACACCCTGCTTAAGAGGCAGGTGCTCTAACCAGCTGAGCTACTGGCCCATACGTGTGATTTTAGCACATATTATGCCACAAATCAATGCTTGGGGCGAATGATGGGGGTCGAACCCACGGCCTCCGGAGCCACAATCCAGCGCTCTAACCAACTGAGCTACATCCGCCATGCGCAAGCTTCTAGCATTATACCATAGCTAATACCTGTACTCAAGCAGGCTCATTTGGTAAAATGATAGAGATGAAAATACTGACTGGTACAGATTTGGCAAGTTTTATCAAAGAGCGTCAAGCCAAGCAAGTCCGGGCACTGCGTCAAGCCTGGCATATTCAGCCGCGTCTGGCAATTGTCACCAATACTGACAATCCAGTGATTGAAACCTACATGCGTTTGAAGCGTAACTATGGCGCGGATATTCTGATCGATACAGAAATCCATCACGTAGAGGATGTGTTGGCAACGGTGCGGCAGCTGAATGCGCGAGAAGATGTGCAGGGAATCATCGTCCAACTGCCGTTGAAAGATCCAACTCAGACGGACGAAATATTGGCTGCGGTCGCACCAGAAAAAGACGTTGACGGGCTGAATCCTCGTTCGTCGTTTGAAGCGGCGACGCCAATGGCTATCAATTGGTTGCTGTCGGGTCATGGCATTGATTTGTCGAAAAAGCGCATCGCTGTGGTTGGACACGGTCGACTGGTGGGCGCGCCATTGGCGGACATGTGGCGTCGGTCTGGTTTGGAACCGGTGGTATTTGACATGGGAGATGATCTGGCAGAGTTGGTGAACTTTGGGGTAATCGTCACCGCCACGGGTAGCCCTGGTATTATTTCGTCTGACATGGTGCAGCCTGGTGCCATCGTGGTAGATGCAGGCACCGCGTCTGATAAGGGTAAAATAGTTGGCGATGTTGCCAGCGAAGTGCGTGACCGGCAGGACGTGTCGATTACGCCCGAAAAAGGCGGCGTTGGACCGCTAACGGTGGCGGCGCTGTTTGATAATTTGATCAATGCTTGCCTGGCGATTGCTAATCGGCAAAAACAGAACTAGCCAGCCTAGCCGATGACGTCTTTGACTTTGCTGACTACTTGGCGTGGCGTCAAGTTCGCTTTGACGATGTAACTGTGAATGTTGAGATCTCGCAGTTCATCGGGCGCTTCTTCTTCGCTCAGGTTAGTTAGGACGATGACTGGCACAGTTTCACCCCACGTGTGCGAACGAATTTTTTTCAAGGCAGTCAATCCGTCCATTTCTGGCATTTGTAAATCAAGCAAAATGATATCTGGGGTAAATTTCTCAACTAATTCGACGCCCACTTTGCCATCGGCTGCGAGTCGTACATCAAAATCATCAGCCTCAAATTTCATGCGGTACATCTGGCTAATAGCTGGATCATCTTCGATAATGGCAATTTTCTTCATAGGCTCATTATAGCACAGATATCTGGACGAGAAGGCTGAAATCGCTTATATTTATATGCATGGATAGGGACTATGGGCAATCTCTGAAAAAAACGACTAATGTCTTAAAAACCAGTCGGATGCGTAAGCAAGAATTTTTTGCTGAGATGGGCATGTTGTTACTGCGCAGCACTGATTTGGACGTATTTTTGAAGCGCATGAAGTGTTTTTTGCGGCGGTCATTTCAGGCGGAGTCCGTGACACTGGCAGTGAAAATTGGTGACAGCTTCAGGCTAGAAAGCACCAGCAAGCGAGTCCTTCCGGCGATTGATGTCGCGCGATTGACGAAGCATATTCATCGACACTATCGCTACAACGAAGTGGTGCTCGTTAAAGATTTGGCGGATGAATCATTGCAGCAAAGTTTGGCGATGTATCACATTGAAGTCATCCTGCCGCTAGCCATGGACCATGAATGCGTTGGTTGTGTGTTGTTTGGCAGACGAGCCAAGCGCTACACGCGGCGAGATATTTCCCTCCTGGAAACCATGAGCGGTGAATTGGTGGTGGCAGTCAAAAACTCGCTCGCTATGGCTGAAGTACGGCAGCTTAACGAGACGTTGCAACAGAAAATCATCGATGCAACGAGGGAACTCAGGATTAGCAACCGCCAACTGCAGCGACTGGACGCTGCCAAAGACGAATTCATCTCTATGGCATCACACCAGCTGCGAACCCCGCTGACCAGCATCAAGGGTTATTTGGATATGATGTTAGAGGGTGACCTGGGGCCGATCAACGCGACGCAGCGCACTGTATTGACCGAAGCATTTGGCTCGAGCGAGAGAATGGTGCAGCTGATTGGCGACTTTTTGAGTGTGTCCAGGCTGCAAACGGGCAAATTCGTCATCAATCGTCAAGCAACTGACTTGGCGCAACTGGTCAAGGACGAGGTTGCATTCCTAAAAACCATGTCCAAACAGCGACATGTCAAAATAGCAGTGGACATCGACAAAGACATCCCGCAGCCCATGGTGGATGGTGAAAAATTGCGACAGGTGATGATGAATATGATTGAAAATGCACTGTACTACTCAAAACCCGACACGACCATCAAAGTAAAACTGACCAGAGATGATGACGATGTGGTGTTTACCGTCAAAGACACTGGTATCGGCGTTCCTGACGCGGAGAAAGCAAATTTGTTCAGTAAGTTTTTCCGTGGCTCAAACGCTCGCAAAAAACGCCCGGACGGTACGGGGATCGGGCTGTTTTTGGCACGCAAAGTTGTCCTGGCACACGGCGGCCAGATGGTATTTGAATCAAAAGAGAGTAAAGGCAGCACCTTTGGGTTTCGTCTGCCGGTGAAGTAGACGGCGTCAGAATAGGCTCATGACGCCGGAAACAATGATGATGAGCGCAACGATGATGATGGCGACAGTACGTGCAATGCTGAGCTGTCGTTGGTGATCATGACGCCACTGGCCAAATCGTGAACGGTTGACTGCACTAACGCGAGTGATTGATGGTCGCTTGGTGGCAGCATCAATACCAGTGTATTTTTTGTTGCGTTTCTTCTTTTGCTTTGCCATGGATATTATTATATAAGAAACGACGCCAAATGAGAAATGAAGCGGAAAATTGCGCCAGTCACCTGTAGACAACTGACTGATAATTTGCTATAATTCGTGACGTTGGCCTTATCGTCTAACGGTTAGGACACCAGGTTTTCATCCTGGCAATCCGGGT
>CAUVOA010000046.1:0-4821 GCA_963553545.1 uncultured Candidatus Saccharibacteria bacterium
ATCAGCTGGCGCGCCATGACATCAACCGAGATGGGATGAAAGAAAAATTGTTGGACGCGGCTGAGAATGGTGGCAGGCAGCTTGTCGGCGTCGGTGGTAGCCAGGATAAAAACTACGTGTGCTGGCGGCTCTTCCAGGGTCTTTAATAGTGCGTTGAACGCAGGTTTGGACAGCATGTGGACTTCGTCGATGATGTAGATTTTCTTTGGCGCGGAAACGGGTGCGACTTGCGCTTTTTCGCGCAGGGCGCGGATGTCGTCAACGCCGTTGTTGCTGGCGGCATCAATCTCAATGATATCCAGGTGCGAGGCTTCCTCATCATACGGCAACTGATTAATCTCATGCGCCAAAATTCGTGCTACGCTGGTTTTGCCCACACCGCGCGGACCCGTCAGCAAATACGCATGGGCGATTTTCCCCTGCTCCAGCGCTCGGCGCAAAATGTTGGTCACGTGATCTTGCCCCAACACCTCGTCCAAGCTGCGACTGCGATATTTGCGGTACAGTGCTTGACTCATTACTTATGTATTATAGCGCAAAGTGCGGGATTAGTAAGCTCTTTAGCGGTCAGGAATGGGAACTTCTTCACCACTTTCTAAAATCATGGTCTTTCTTGGCCATAGTTCTATCGGTTCGTCAATATACGGCAAGTCAGTCGCTTCTGCGATGGCTCGCATGGCCATGTCTATCGGTGCACGTAGAGCTTGACGTCGAGATTCGTGGTCTGTCGAAGCGGTATAATCTCTATACGCTGCTGTATAGTCAATAGGATCACCCAGAGTAACGTGGATTTGCTCATCTTGCGGCATGTATGCATCCAGATCAGTAGGCCATGGTTCATAATGAATTCCTACTGGCAATAAGTTAGGCTCCACCCCCCCTACATTTGCGTCAAATAAAATTCGTGACGCACCCGTTCGCCCTTTGGTTACCTGAGCGTCACCTGTGTATGCACCTTCTGGAAAGATGAGCAGTGAGCGTCCGTCAAGTAACGCTCGTCTGGCCATTTCGAGCCCAGCTTTCAAATATTCTTTTCCGCCGTGTACTTCAAGTGGTATCGTATGCAGCGCCTTTTCTATAACCAATCGTCGCACTGCCGTGTCCACAGAGCTATTTTTATACGCCAATCGTGAGCTAATGACAACGTCACAATCCTCCGGCAGGCTTGCCGGTATGGCAAAGATATCGCGCATGCAAGCATGATTGGCAACGAATACATTCGGGCCTTCTGGTATGTTGTCGAGCCCGTGTGTCGTAATTGCCATTTCTCTACCTATAGTTTGTAAGAGTGGCTTCTTTCCCCTGCTCATACCTGCCTCGCTTTCAAAGCTTGCTTAACAGCGCGCGCCACTAAGCGATGTCCTTTTGCTGAAAAATGAATACCATCAGACAGTGGTATGAACGGCAGCTCAATGTACTCACCAAGCGCCTCCTTATTCTGCAAGATTTCTTGTCGTATAGCTTCTGATTGTTCGGTGAACTCTGGACCAGAGTCTTCACCGGTTGAAAATGCTGGTGGTAGGATATATATGATGTTAGCACCGTGAGCCAGTTTTTGATAATCTATTAAATCTTGGATGATAGCTTGTGCCGTCCTGCCGTATTGCTGTTGTAAATCATTGGTGCCAAGGGCGATGATGATGGTATCCAGATTGCCCGCTTGCTGGAGGGCTTTCGTAAAAGCCTGCTTGCCATTTTTGTATGGCTTTGCTTCACAAAAATCTCCCGCTACGCGACCTGACAGTCCGTCGGCGATGATATGCGCTTTGCCTCGTAATTCTCGCTTCAGGCGGTTAACCCACCGGTCACTGTATCGCACTCGTGATCCAACGAAACTGTCTCCCCAGACGTTAGAATCGCCATAAATAAGAACCCTTTTGCTTGCGTGGTTGCTACTCATATATAAACTCCGTTTTTCATATTATACCATGTTCCGTCAAAACAGCGTCAGCTGCGTGTTAGGTATCTCAAGATCAACCGTACCTTGCGCTGTTTGCGCCCGGTGTCCGATAAACCTTTTCACGTTATACGCTAGGAGTTGCCTGTCATATTCAGTGATGAGCACTGAGCCGATGACGCTAACAACCGTGCCAGCCAAGACCGTATTCCCTGTCATATCAATCACACTGCTGAGGTCTCGACCGTCGGTGTGAAAATAATCTTCGCACATGATGAGCGTTCGACTTGGGAAAACCAGCCCCAGTTTTTGCTGAATATGCACCAATGCGTCAGCTAGGGCTTGTTCTGCCGTCGCATCATCGAGCGGTTGCTTGATCAGCCCCAGTTTTTTACTGGCAGCCACCGTCTCCATGATGCCACTCAGACTGGCAATTTTCGCCTCATATTGCCGGGCGATCAACGCCGAAGCGAACGTCTCCAGTTTCAATGCCACGCGTGCTCCCTGTTCTAGCAGCCGACGAATACCGCGCGCTTCCTGCGAAATGCCGACCTTGATCACCTCTGGTGAAAAATACGCCAAATACAAAAAATGTGGAGTTTGATTGATCTTTTCCTGCTGCACCGACACCGAATCGGCGTGATAAAACGCTGGATTAAACCCAGTCCGGTTACGACATTTCAAGCAATTCTCATATTTTTCATCGACCGTCGCGCCGTCAGGACAAGCCTGGCTACAGTGATTGTCAAAATCCACCCAGCCCGTACAATATTTGGTCGAAATATCAAACGCCAGTGACAACTCCTGCCCCACAACATCACCACGCTCAATCTTGCCATCAACCTGCCACTCCAAAAATGGCCGATTCTCAGCGTCAAAGCTAGCGTAGCTTAGTAAAAACTCCTCAGGCATAGCACAATTATATCAAAAACCGCCCGACAACTGCGCGGACGGTTTCAAGTGCAAAAATAGTCTACAGTGCTGCTTCAACAGCTGCCCACGTAGCGTCAGGATTGTCCTCTGGCACGATGATGGTGACTTGGTCGCCGATGTTGATACGGAAGAAGGTGACGCTGGCGAGCAAAATGCGATACTCACGGCCATTAGCCTCGACGTAGTAGACGCCGTCGTGTTGCACCAGTGTACCGATGACTTGTTTGCGCGCTACTGGGCCGATTTGCTTGTAGATGAAGCTGCCGTCGTCAGCGATGGTTAATTTCAAAATATCGCCCTCAACCAGCTTTGATTTTGAGGCGTAGTTGGCTGGGATTGGGTAATTTTTGCCGTCTGGGCCGAGCATAGTCTGACCGTCAAACACGCCCTCGACGACCTTGCCGGTCACATCTTCGGTGGAGGTTTTTGGTGTAACAACTTGACCGTCATCACCGATGATGCTGATCAATAGCTCTTTTGCCGCCGCCAAATTGGTCTCTGCCTCTTGTATCAATGAGCGAAGCCGCTTTACTTGTTTTTCTGGTAATTCAGACATAGTGATTCTCGCATTTCCCTGTCTATTTTTGATAGTTCTCGTTCTATATATAGCATAGGAAAAAGGTTAGGTCAATGCTTACATAAGCAAGTTATTTCAGATTTCCACAGCATTTTAAGGGGTGCTTGCAAAACTGTTGCAAATTTTACCCTTGCAATCAAAATACCGCCCATGATATAGAGCGGTATAGTGATTTCGAAAACAAATTGGCGTTATGTTCAGAATGAAATTAGCTGAGCTCAACGCTAGCGCCAGCGTCTTCCAGAGTCTTCTTAGCAGCTTCAGCTTCGTCTTTTGAAACTTTTTCCTTGACTGGTGCTGGTGCGCCGTCAACGATAGCTTTAGCTTCACCCAGACCCAAGCCAGTGATTTCTTTAACAGCCTTGATGACTGCAACTTTCTGAGCACCAGCGTCCTTCAGGGTAACGGTGAACTCAGTTTTTTCGTCAGCCGCAGCAGCGTCACCGCCAGCAGCTGGACCAGCAACAGCGACAGCTGCAGCAGCTGGCTCGATGCCGTACTCTTCTTTCAAGTGGTTTTTCAATTCGTTAACTTCCAGAACTGTCAACTTGGTCAGTTCTTCAGCCAATTTCTTAATATCAGCCATGATATATCTCCTTAGATTATTAATTGATTGCTAAACTTAAGCCGTAGCTTTGGCTTCGATGCCATCTAGTAAGCCGTGCAAATTGCCGCCCAGCGCGCCCACGGTGTCGTGGACTGGTGAAAGCAATTGTGCCACCACTTCGGCGACAAGCTGGTCTTTGCTTGGCAAGCCAGCCAATGCTTTGATGTCAGCTTCGTTGATGCTGAGGCCTTCACCCGAGAAACCACCGGCCAACTGTAGTGCTGGATGCATCTTTGCAAACGTGTCCAGAACTTTTGCTGGCATGACCTCGTCTTCGGCACTGATAGCGTAGACTAACTGGCCAACCAGGAGGTCGGTGTCGGTTTCTTTGTAGGTGTCGACGCTTTGCAGTGCTACGCGCACCAAGCGGTTTTTGACCACCTTGATGACCACGTTTGCCTCGCGAGCAGCCTTGCGTAGCTCTTGCAATTCAGCCACGCTCAGCCCCTGGTACCGCGCAAATGCCGTACCTTTGGCGTCTGTTAGAAGCTCTGTTAGTTCAGCAACCAAAGTTTGTTTTTTATCGCGTGAAATTGCCATAAAAATCCTTTCTTTGATTGAGTTAATTTCATTCTTTTCGCCAATTTGTTAACGTGCGGTAATGGAGAATCAAAAAGACGTCTTTGATTCTCGCACTACCAAAGACGTCAAATAAAACTGTTCGTTTCATCCCTCGGCGGCATATTTACATCTGTTTGTTATGCAGATCGCCGCTGTCTTTGGTAATGTTCCTCACCATTGTAGCAGAAATGACAACGAAATGCAACAGGTATATTATATCAAACCAAAGAGAAAGCCCGCTCCGTG
>CAUVOA010000047.1:0-4696 GCA_963553545.1 uncultured Candidatus Saccharibacteria bacterium
CTATGGAGCAATACCGCAATTTTCACAATGCCTATCCAACGCTACCCGCTGGCGCATCAATACCAAATTATAACGGCGGCCCTGTTCATGTATACATCCAGGGCGCTGACGGTAAAGAATTTTGTATTGAAGCAACGCGTGGCTCCCAGAAAATGCACATCACCAGCAAGAGTTCGAATGTGAGCGGTGGCGGCTGTTCGTGACGTCTAGCTATTGTGAAAATGCGAACAGATTATTATAATAAGTAGCAGTGTGATGAAACGGCAATTTTTTGTATTTCTATTCAGATGGGCTATGAACTCATTTGGCATCTGGATATCGTTGCGACTTTTAGGCACCATGTCGGATGGTGGCTTATTGACGTTTCTGCTGGCTGGTTTGATATTTTCCGTCATCAACAGTATGCTCAAACCGATCATTATCATCTTGTCACTGCCGGCAATTCTGTTGACCCTTGGTCTATTTACATTGATTATCAATGGTCTCATGGTCTACCTCGCTATTGTGCTGGCTCCAAACGTTTCCATAACATTTGGCGACGCAATTATTGCCGGCATCATCCTTAGTTTGGTAAACTATATAGTAAGTAGTGTGGTTGATTTACGGACTGCGCAAAAAGAACAGGAGAGTTAGATGAACTTGGAACAACTTTTACCATATATCACATTAGGATCAGCATTTTTGATGATTATTACAATTTTGCTGCAACAGCGTGGCGCCTCACTTGGTGCAGGGTTCGGATCTTCTGGTGAATTGTTTACGACACGCCGTGGTTTTGACAAGAATTTGTTTGACGTTACCATCGTTCTGGCTGTAGTTTTTGTGCTATCAATCTTGGCTAGTTTGGTCTTGCCGGGGCTTAAAGGCTAGGTTGTCGTCATGACAGAGGCTGGAGGCAAGCCGTCTTGGAAGCGGTTCCAAAAAATGAGCGCTTCTGGAAAAAACTTAAATCGTCGAGCTGTGAAGATCGAAAAGGGCGTCATCAAGCACGCACATAAGTTCGTGACATCCCGTCTCGACAGATTGACAGAAGTCCGCCGAGAAGTTATCGGCTGGGCAGTGCTATTGATGATATTGGTTGGCCTGAGTGCAGGGCAATGGACTATTTTTCGTGCAGCCTACACGAAGGATGCGCCTCAGGGAGGTGGCACATATTCAGAGGGAGTTTTAGGATCGCTGGAAACCCTCAACCCCTTGTTTGCACGTTCTAATGCAGAACGGTCTGCTGCGAGGCTAATGTTCGCCAGCCTCTATCAATACGACAATACTGGACACCTCAAGGGGGATATAGCAAAATCAATCGCCATTAATGGCACGGAAACCGAATATACGATTACCCTAAAAGACAATCTTCACTGGTCTGATGGCCACTCATTGACGGTCGATGACGTCATATTTACGGTTAATCTTCTAAAAAACTCCAAGGTTGGCGCTTCAACTGACGGTTGGGCATCTATCAAAGTTCGGAAAACTGCCGACAATACTGTAACATTTGTAACACCATCCACCTATGCGCCATTTTTGCATACATTGACGTTCCCAGTTGTTCCAAAACACGTATTGGAACATGTAGCGCCAGCTGCTCTGCGTGATCACTCATTTGGACGTTCACCGGTCACGAGCGGACCATTCAAATTCCGACTTTTGCAGACAGATAACCGGGAAAGTGGCAGAAAAGCTGTCCATATGACGGCAAATGAGGCATATCACTTTGGTAAGCCAAAGCTAGACCGTTTCCAGCTGTACGCATATGCCTCACTGGATGAGATCACAAAGGGCTTGAGAACCAGTGAAATTATGGCCACGCCAGAGCTGACCTATGCTTCTCAGCCAGAAAACGTCAAGAAAATGTATGACATGAAAGCTTATGAAACCCATAACGGGGTGTATGCATTGTTCAACAGCAAGAGTCCGATTCTTCAATCTCCATCCATTCGCAAAGCTTTGGTGCAGTCAGTCGACATCACCGCGCTTCGCAAAAAGATGCCACAACAAACAGGCGAATTGACAGGACCGATTTTGCCGGAACACACGGAAGCAGAACTGGAAAGGCCGTTGGCTCGTGATGTAGAAGCTGCCAAAAAGCTACTGGACGCAGAAGGTTGGACGGTGTCTGGCGGTGTGCGTAAAAAGGGCGATCAGTCACTGAAACTGTCAGTTGTTTCCTTGCAGGGTTCTAAATATGAAAATGCAGCTAATTCGTTGGCTGAGACATGGCGAAATGAGCTCAATGCTGAGGTGGAAGTCAAGATTGTTGATGCAACAGATGCTAATCAGGATGTTCTCAGATCAGTGCTGCAACCACGTAATTTTGATGTCTTGATATATGAGTTGGTGCTTGGCGGTGACCCAGACGTCTATGCGTATTGGCATTCGTCACAAGACCAACGCGATCAACGAGGTTTGAATTTTGCAAACTACAATGACGCCATTTCAGATGACGCATTAGTCGGCGGTCGTGGTAAGCGTTCTCCAAAACAGCGCGCGGATTATTATCAATCATTCGTACGACGCTGGCAAGCATCAGCTGCGTCACTGCCGCTGTACCGTCCAACAGTTGAATACATCAAATTACCATCAGTCCAGGCTGTAACGCAAAATACTCGACTGGTCTCACCAACCGATCGATTTGCTGACGTGATCTATTGGACAGTTCGCCAAGATTCAGTTTACAAAACGCCATAGTGTCAGGTATAATGATGACAGTCGTGCGGGCGTGGCGGAATTGGTAGACGCGCTAGCTTGAGGGGCTAGTGAACTTAGGTTCGTGGAAGTTCAAGTCTTCTCGCTCGCACCAAATGGAATTATTTGATTTTACTATGACAGACTTGTCACAAAATGATAAACCTCAAGTTCGTCAAATTATTAAGACTCTGACTGGTGTTTTGGTAACAGTTTGGCGGACATCGCCACGGACTATTATTATTCAAGCAATTGGAGCGGTATTAACGGCATCCTTGCCGCTTGCGACAACATATTTTGCAGCATTAACAACTACCGCACTGACAGAGGCATATACTGGCAGCGGCGACTCACACCAACTACTCCTGTATGTGATTATGACGGTAGTGCTGGGTGTGATCATGAGTTTTTGGGGAATTGTTCAGGCCTATTTTGAACAGTTGATGCGCTACCAGCTGGAATCAAGCATTAACGATCAGATGTTTGCTCGGCTGCATGGTCTGGACTTTTGGCGGTATGACGACCCGGCGACAATCGATATGTTTGATCGAGCGAGGCGGTTTGCTGGCTCATTTTCATATCTATTTTCGCGACTAACCAATGTTGCGACGAATATCGTCTCGCTAGTAGTTGGGTTATGGATCATCTCGTCAGTCGGTTGGTGGCTGGGGCTCCTACTTATCGTGGCTATCATTCCTAGCGGCGTCGTCCAATTTCGGTTGTCTCGTTTGACGTCAAACTATTGGCGCAAAAATACCAATGTTAGACGACGCATGTGGTGGATTGAATATGCGATTAGTAAACCTGAGAATATCGCCGAAATGAGACTGTATGGCCTTATTAAGCACTTGTTAACGGAGCGGGCTACTTTGCGCGATAAAGACCAGTTGCAGATGATTAAATATGAGCGCAACTTTATGGCTAAGCGCTTTGGCGGCGAGATATTGCAGGCGGCCGCAGAGGTAGTGGCTTTGGTGTGGGTGACACTGGAGATCATCGCGCATCGTCAGCCAATCGGTCAGTTCGTGCTGGTGCAGCAGATGGTGAGTCGAGTACTCGGCAGTGTCGACAGCTTGATTTCGACGTATAATTCTATTGACGAGGAGGTGGCAAATATGGTCGATTATCAGCGGTTCATGGAGTTGCCAGTAGCTGATGCTAAGCCAAGCCTAGCGCTTAACATGAGCAAGTCAATGACTGTGCGTAATGTCAAATTCCGATATCCAGGCAGCGAAACTCTGGTGCTCAAGGGCTTGTCGCTGGAGATCAAGCGCGGTCAGCATGTGGCAATTGTTGGCGAGAATGGCGCAGGTAAAACCACGCTGGTGAAATTATTGACGGGGCTGTACCAGCCGACTAGTGGCGAGATTTTGATTGATGGGCGAAATCTTAGCGAAGTAAATGTAGCTGATTGGCACCGACAATTGGCTGTTTTGAGCCAGAGTTTTATTCGCTATGATTTTGCGACAGCTTATGAAAATGTGTGGTACGGCGATGTTTCTTGTGAACTAGATCAAGACAGGCTGATGGATGCACTCAAACAGGCGGAAGCTGATGATTTCGTCAAGAAATTGCCAAAGGGCGGGGATAGTTATGTTGACAAATGGATGACGGATGATAGCGATAACAAGGGTGTGGATCTGTCGGGCGGGCAATGGCAGCGGCTAGCTCTGGCACGCAATTTTTACCGTGATGCGCCAATCGTTATTTTGGATGAGCCGACGAGCGCTGTTGATGCGGCGGCTGAGGCGCGAATTTTTCGCCACTTGTTTAAGCAAAAAGACAAAACCATCATCGCTATCAGCCATCGCCTGAGCACAGTGAAAAAGGCTGATGTGATTTACTTTATGAAAGATGGTCGAATTGTCGAGCAGGGAGCGTGCAGCGAATTGATTGCTAAACGCGGCGAATTTTACGAGATGTTCAAAGAGCAGCTGTAATTTGATATAATGAGTGAAGTGGCGCGTTGGCGGAGCGGTTACGCAGAGGTCTGCAAAACCTTTTAGACGAGTTC
>CAUVOA010000048.1:0-4567 GCA_963553545.1 uncultured Candidatus Saccharibacteria bacterium
CGCGCACCGTTCGGGACGGTGAGGTCGCTGGTTCAAATCCAGTCACCCCGACCACGGGAATTATTTGAAGCGTACGTTCACCAACGAGAACCTCTGGCGACTACGAAAGTAAAGGAGGTTATATGCGGCGACGAGTTAATGTACGCGGAATTATTATCAACGATCAGGGCGAGCTTTTTTGCCAACAATTGACCGCCAACAATGGCAAAGGACGGAATTTTTGGTGTACGCCGGGCGGCGGCTTGGAAATGGGCGAAAGCTTGCTGGACGGTCTACATAGAGAGATGATTGAAGAAACGGGTGTTGAGCCAGAAATCGGAAAGTTGTTATTCATACAACAATTCGCCGAATCAGGCGAACAATCAGCACACGGCCCGAATGAGCAATTGGAATTTTTCTTTCTCATCACCAACTGGCAAGATTACCAGCACATCGACCTGGAACAAACATCGCACGGTGTCAAAGAAGTGGCGAGATGCGGCTTTGTTGATCCAAAAACCACGCGGATTTTACCAAGCTACCTGACAGAGGTTGATCTGGATTGGCTGATAAACAAATCAACTGACGTCCAGATCATCAGCGAGCTATAACTACTCCGATCCGTCCTTGCTATCCTCAGGCTTATCTGACTGTTGTTCGGCGACAAGTTCTGCACGAACTTCCTGCTCGATCTCCTGGCGTAGTCGTCGACGCTCCTCGTCAGACACCGCCTGTGCCTTTTGTTTGTAAGCCTGCGCCCGCATCAACACTGGCGTCACCACCAACCCAAACACCGTTAAGATACCAAAGATGGTCAATAATTGCCAGTTAGCGGTTAAAACATCACCACCGTGTTTTTGCCACAAAATACTCAAGCCCACCAAGCTCAGCAAACTAGCGCTACTAATAGTCAGCGTCACCAACCCTGAAATGATCGAATCATTACGTTTGAAGGAAAGAAACTTGGCAATCAATGTAGTCAATGATGTGATAATAAACGCGGTGATTGTCAGCTTGGTCAATATTTCTTCGAGCTGACCACACAACATATAATCATAGCCTCCAGGAAACTCGGAGCTAATATTTGTGTTACAAATTCCCAAGGAAGACAACAAGTCCCACACTAGTATTAACGCGCCCAACAGCCACAAAGCATTAACAATTAACGACACAACTGACAGTGTTTTGATCAAACGCTGGTCATCCTCCAGGCGGGCAACCCCTCCCATGGCAAACAGTGAGGCGACGGCGGTAAACAAGGTAGTTGTCAAGATACGCCAGTCCACTGGCCCAGACAAAGTAGCCATGATTCCCATGAGAGCACAAACCGAGAAAAGGCTGATTGATATATATAACAAAAATTGACGTATTTGTGATAACTGATTCGTTTGTTTCATGTTGCTACTATACCATAGTACTTATGCTAGCGCATGGCCCGAATCATTTGCCTCAGCTGCTCGACCGCCCGAGCACGGCGCTCACGTGTCCAGTACGTATCAGCTGTGACCTTCTCACCATCAGTGGTGGTCTCTTGGAGGAAATGACCGACAATATGGCCGTCTTTCAGCGCCGTCACATCAGGAACATAGACTCGTGGTTGTCCGTTCTCATCGGTGCGAAGATGTGGCTTCAACTTTTCAACTAATTTTTTGTAGGTATCATCATTGGTTTCACGGGCATGGCGAATGTCGAGATAGTAAATCTTATCCAGCCCTTCGGCTTTGGCGGCTTCATCGACAATTGGCGCTAGCTGCTGACACCACGGACATTGCTGAAAGCCAAGGAAAACCAAGCCGCTGCCTGATTCAAATTTCTCCAAAACCTCACCAGCCGAAGCAAAGACAAAACGATTGTCATCAGCCACCCGGGAGTAAGCGGCCTTGAAACGGGCGGCGTCTGATGGTTGTGGTGACGGAGGTGTCTGTGGGCGCGACCAGATATACCAGCCGCATATGGCGGCGACAATAATACCAATAAAACCGATGGTCAAACACAGCCATATGTTATGGTTTTTAGTGACTGTACCATGTTTCATCTGGACCTCCTGTTATTTCCCTTTGACACCGAAAAACTTTCGTGCTCGTTCAGTCACTGGATGATCCATCACCTGCTCCGGCGGACCATTTTCGATGATCTCGCCCTTATCGAGAAAAATCATCCGCGTAGCCACTTCGCGCGCAAACTTCATTTCATGCGTGACGATGACCATGGTCATGCCTTTGGCGGCGACCTCACGGATCACGTCTAACACTTCGCCAATCATCTCTGGATCAAGCGCCGAAGTTGGTTCATCAAACAACATGATGTCTGGCTCCATGGCCAGGGCTCTCGCGATAGCCACGCGCTGCTTTTGCCCGCCTGAGAGCTGCGAAGGAAAGGCATTGGCTTTGTCCGCCAGTCCCACGTCCGCCAGCAATTTCTTTGCCAAACGAGTCGCCGCCCGGTCAGACACTTTGCGTAGTTTCCGCGGTGCGAGTTTGATATTGTCCAGCACGCTCAAGTTCGGGAACAAATTGAATGATTGGAATACCATGCCAACTTTTTGGCGCAAAGCGTTCAGGTCGACTTTCGGCGCTGTCGTTTCCACGCCGTCGATGACAATGCGCCCGCCCGTCGGCGTCTCCAGCAGATTCAAGCAACGCAAAAACGTTGATTTGCCTGAACCACTCGAGCCAACGACGACCACCACTTCGCCTTCATGAATCTCAACATCAATATCCCTGAGCACGCGGTTGCTACCAAACTGTTTTTTGAGGTTAGCCACCGTGATAATTGCTGGGCGCTCAGTGCTTGGTTGTGCCACTTCCTTCACCTTATTCACTGCCATCTTTCAATCTCCTCTCCACTCGCGTCATCACACGGGTAAATATCGCGGTCAACGCCAAGTACATCACCGCTGCGGCAAACAATGACTGAAACGCCGTGGCAGTTTGAAAGCGAATATTATCAGCGCCACGCATGATATCATTTAGCCCAATCCAACCGACGACTGAGGTCTCTTTCAACAGAGCAATGAATTCGCTGATCAGCGCTGGTAACGAATTTTTGAGTGCTTGTGGCAAAATCACCAGACGCATAGCCTGCCAGCGGCTGAATCCCAGCGAACGAGCTGCTTCCATTTGCCCCTTGTCGACACTTTCGATACCACCGCGGATAATCTCGCCAATGTACGCACCGCTATTGATGCCAAAAGCGATGGCCGCCACAAAAATCTTCGGCATGAATTGATATGAGCCAAAGACGACGTAGTACATAATCAACAGCTGGACTAAGAGCGGCGTACCCCGAATGATGTCGACATACACCTTCCCAAGCCACGCCAGCGGATTCCAGCGGCTCAGCCCTTTGGCCCACGAGTAGCGACCAAGTGACTTAAACGGTCGTACGTCCGAGGTTCGCAACAGGGCGATGATGATACCAATGGCCGTACCAAGAAGCAGCGACAAAACGGTCAAAACCAACGTTACCTCTAGACCGTGCCACAAATACAACCACCGACCATCGCCGAAAATCACTTCCAGGAAATTCACGATTCAAGCTCCTTTTTCTTCATCGATTCAAGCGCTGCGGCACCAAAATGTTTGCGGATGAGATTGTCGTACCGACCGTCTTTTTTCATCTCCGCCAACACTCGGTTAATTTTTTCGAGCAAGTCATGGTTATTGTTTTTGATGGCAATCGCATAATGCTCGCTCGATAACTCACCCGGTAAAATTTCTAGATCCAGAAAACCCGCCGTGTATTGAGCGGCCGGCGCATCATCCAAAATAACCGCCTCGACGCCACCAGCATTGAGCTCGGTCAACACGCTTGGTGCGGTCGGAAATTGCGACACCTTAGCGCCAGCAATTTTCCCGGCCAGCGTGTCCCCCGTCGTACCTAACTGCACACCAATTTTCTTGCCCGTCAGCTGATACCTATTACGAATTGGGCTACCTTTTTTGACAATAATCCGCTGCGATGCTGAATAATACGGCTCGGAAAACAGCGCGTTTTTAGCACGCTCCGGCGTCACCGACATGCCAGCTACCGCCATGTCAATTTGCCCTGATTCCAACGCTGGTAGCAATCCGTCAAACGACATGTCTTCAATCCTCAATTCTTTATTCATGCTGCGCGCAATCTCCTTGGCTAGATCAACATCAAACCCAACAATTTCATTGCCCTGCTTGTACTCAAACGGTTTAAAGCCGGCATTGGTACCCATCACCAACACGTCATCACTCTTACCAAACCCACCTTCACGCTGCAAAATATCAAACGCCATGAAGCCAATCAACGCCACAAACAGTCCAAGACCGATCCACCAACTCACTCCAAAGCCTTGACGTCGCGTTTTCGTTCCGTTCATGCTTATCAGTATACGCGCTTTGTGCCAAAATGATAAGCCCTAAGCGCATCAACGCCTACTGCGTATAGTGGTATAATTAGATAATATGAAGAAAAAGATTCTCAGCCGTGTCTGCAGTTTTCGCACTTTTGTCCGCATTAGCATCGTCCTGATGCTGGCCCTCAGCGCAGTATTCATCGTCGCCAGCCAGTACAAAACCGTGCAATTTCGCGACGCCAAAATTGATGAGATTTTGTT
>CAUVOA010000049.1:0-4424 GCA_963553545.1 uncultured Candidatus Saccharibacteria bacterium
GGGCATCAAGATGTTGGCTGGGTCAAAAATGTGTTTAATTTGGGAGTAGATGGCCGTTTCGTCTGGTGAGACGGTTGCTTGCATCAAGCCAGCTTTCAGGCGACCATCACCATAGCGGCCCGCAAAATTGCCGCGGCTTTCGGCGACTAACTTGGCAATTTCTGGAATTAATTTTAATAGTACTCGACGTTCGCTCACTTTGTGCAGGTTGAAGACTGGTAGCAAATCGACGTAGCCATTGACCGCGTCCACGAAAACTGGCAGCGCCAGCTTGGTCTCAGCTTCCACTTTGCGTAGTTCGCTCAGAAAGCCGTCCAATCGCTCCAACGGCAGCCATAGTCCTGAAAATACCGCTGGACAGGTTGCACGTTCTTCAGTTGAGTGCAATATGAATGACAATGGAGTATATAGTGAGGCGATTTCTTGGGTTTGGATATCATGGATGGCTAAGCCAACTGGATGAATATTCTCTAGCTTGCGAGCCAATTTTTTGGCGGCACGACCACGAGCTCTGTCAGAGAACTCGCTCATGGTGATGATGACTGCTGCGCCTTTGAACGCTTCACGTGGCGCCCAAGAGAATTTCTTGCCCTCACTAGCAGCCTGCGCCATGATTCGCCCGTCGATGATGTCAACTTTGGAGACTTTGTGCTTCAAGGCTTCGTCAACTGCCGCTTGCGCTTCAGACATATCACCAAATGTTGCAGTGATGACTGTCGCATCGTTACTGCCGTATTCTGCTTTCATGATCACTTCGCTGATGATACCTAGTGCGCCCTGAGAACCCACAAACAGTGGCGTCAGGTCAAATGAGCCATCCTCGCCTTTGACTTTGGTAATTCCCCAAAATCCAGCTGTGCTTTTTTCGCGGCGCTTGATGGCGTCGATAATTTGCTGATTGTCCTCCAGCAGATTGTCCACTTGACGATAGATTTCGCCTTCCAGCGTCGACAGGCCTTTTTTCTTTGCCAATTCACGCTTGTTGATGCGTCCAGTTTGGATAACGTCACCATTTGCCAAAACGATTTCCATCTGAGAGATGGCGTCTGAGAACAGCGTCGTTAAGCCGGCAGAGGAAGCTACCGCGCCAGAAGCGATTGCTCCACCGATGGTTCCGTCTTGACCGATGGCTGAGACTTCTGGCAATGCTAAATTTTTATGCATAGACAGCAGTTCGCGTACTGCACTATACTTCATGCCAGCTTGCATGTGGACTAATTGTTGTTTTGGATCGATACCTTTGGCGTGACACATATATGCCTGCATGTCCAAAGAAACACCGCCGCCAGTAGCAGCGCCGTTACTGTCGGTGCCTGCTCCGCGCACAACCACGGAAAGGATGTGGCCTTTGTCAGCTAACTGCGAACAAAACCGCATGATTTTACGAATGTCATTGACGTTTGACGGCCGAGCGATCATCTCTGGGCGACGCGCCAGGACACTACCGTCTGATTGCGCCGCATCCAATAGCAAATCATTGACCAAAACCTCTCCAGTCAAATGTCCATTCAAATACGTCGCAACCTTATTCATATTCCCCTTTCCTATTTACGTTTAATTTTAGCACAACCAAAAACGAAAATGAATATTATTTGGGTGGTAATTTGGCCGCGCATATGCTACAATCACCACATGCGGCAGTGGCGGAATTGGTAGACGCGCTAGCCTTAGGAGCTAGTGCCTTCGGGCGTGAAGGTTCAAGTCCTTTCTGCCGCACCAGAGTATAGATTATAATAATTGTCACCTGTTATTGGTGGCTTTTTGCTTGTTCCAGCAGGACTGATCTCACTGAAATATCATTAGTTTTTAATGACACATAAATTCTTATTGACTATGTCAAAACGCCTGTGCTACAATCGCGCCAAGGCAAACAATAATATGAGACATCCACTTAGGTAGTCAAGGAGGGTTTATAATACTATGAGCAAGGCAAATAATTATTTTCAACGGCAACGCATCGGCCTGGCGGTTGTCGGTGGTATCATGACGCTGATGGTAGCGTTTAGCTTGACGCCAACGTTTGCGGGTGTCGTTGCAACCATCACCAACAGCGTAAACACCGCATCAACTGGTACATTAGTGATGGAAGAAAAGAATCAAGACGGATCGGTTACCTGTACCACTACTGGTACTGGTAGTGCGACCTGTGCAACCATCAACAAATATGGTGGTCAAGCACTCGTCCCAGGCGGTAGTACCGACACGACCGTAAAGATCACCAACAAGGGTAGCATCGCTGCCAGTGCCTTTACCGTCAAGGGCGGCACTTGTACAACCGAAAACGCACCAGGCGCATCAGTCTCTGGTACCGGCAACCTGTGTAGCAAAATGACCGTTACTGTCCGTGCTAATGGCACACAAGTATGGACTGGTACTGCAGAAGCCTTCCAGCAAGCAGCAGCCCAAGACATCAAGACAGTCGTTGGCCACCCAATTGCACCAAACGAGACCGTCACACTGATCATCACGGCTGCGCTGCCAGCAAACACCGACGCAAGTTTCCAGGGTCGCCAAATTTCACAGCCAATCACCTGGCAATTTAGCGCCTAGTGCCTCAAATAGTAGTCATAAATCTGATATACTAAAGGGCAATGAAATTTAGTAAAACCAGCATTTGGGTAATAGCAGCACTGAGCCTATTAAGTTTGGGCTCAGTGCTCGTGCTACACCTAGCTGGTTTTCGCTTTTTTACCATCGCCACGCCAAGCATGGGCGAAACCGCACCAGTCGGGACGCTAATCGTTACGCAGCCGCAGCAATCCTACAACCAAGATGACATTATTACGTTCTATCGCAGTGGTAGTGTATACACGCATCGTCTGACTAAGGTCAATGACGACCATAGCTACACCACCAAGGGCGACCTTAATGCCGTCGAAGATTCTCTGCCGGTCGCTAACCGAGATGTGATTGGTAAGGCAGTGGTGATTGCGCCAGTGTGGGGATGGGTCTGGCGGGCAGCACCAATTTTGCTCATCGGCTGGATCATCATCTATTTACTTTCGTGCATCAAGCGACTGCGTGAGCGCTGGCGTTGGCCAGTTCGTATCATCGGCGGAACACTGGTGGTTATCTTAGCAACACTGATTCTCAATCCGTGGCTCCGCGCCGACATGCTCAGTATCGCTACGCATCAGCAAAATGACGTGCGACTGCACATTGTCAATACTGGTATTTTCCCTATTCGTGATGATGACGGCAATCGCGTCCACACTGGTCAAACCGCCATCGTGCGGGCCACCGAAACCGACACACAGGGGCATTACATTTACGTACCACGACCATCGCTCGGGCCGACGGGTGTGATGTTTGCGCTATTGTGGTGTCTACTGCCGCTGTTCATAGCACTGCTGGTAAAATTGCCGCCACCAGAAGAAGAAATTACTGGCCTACAACTCGTTCATGAGCGACACCGCAACATGGCGCTACTCGCTATCATCATTTTGTTTGAAGTGGTACTCCTGACTGTACAGTTGTCTTCTCTGGCAGGTTTTACTGCAACCATACAAAATAGCACCAACCACGTTCAAGCTCGCGCCTACTTTAAGTGCTCTGAGGCCACCTGGAGCCGTTCACAGATCCGTCCAAATCCTCAGCCGTATTTTGCCTGGGCGCTCAATAGCGACTATGCGGCTAATCCTGTCGTGACGGACCTCTCTGGTAACGGCAACAACGGCAAGTCTTCGCCAAGCGATGGCTCGCCTAGCCGTGCCAGCGTATCAAACACTGGTTGTGTGCGTGACGACCGCCGAATTTCAGTATTTAACGGAGTGAATGCCTGCCTCACTCACGGAACATCGGCAGACCAGAAGGTCAATCCTGCGCCGAACACCTTTAGCCTGGAGGTGTGGTTTAGCACTACCAAGAAAAGCAATGGGCGCCTGATGGGTTTTAGCTCGCTGTATGAAGGTGATTACAACAGCGGTGGACAAAGTGATCGCCATATTTACATTGATAAAGACGGGCGGGTTGTATTTGGTGCGTATAGTGGTGGCATCAAGCTTGTCACGTCACAAGCTGGCGTAAACTATGCTGACGGCCGCTGGCATCACGTCGTTGCCACTATGTCTCCAAATGGCGCAGCACTGTACCTTGATGGTAACCAAGTAGACACCAATCCATCCATGACTGCCGGCGAAAATGTACCGAATGGTGGCTATTGGAAAGTTGGCTGCGGCAAATTGACGTATTGGAAGAACGCTGACGGCAGCGAATATCAAGGACCTAAATATTTTACCGGTAGCATGCAGTACAGCTCGGTCTACACAACCGCTCTCACTGAACAGCAGGCTCGCGACCACTACTTGGCAGGTGCGTCATAATAGTGTATAATATGTAGGTACGGGAAATTAGCTCAGTTGGCTAGAGCGCACGATTCACATTCGTGAGGTCACAGGTTCGAGCCCTGTATTTCCCACCATTTT
>CAUVOA010000050.1:0-4297 GCA_963553545.1 uncultured Candidatus Saccharibacteria bacterium
TCGCGCCCAGCACGGTCTGATGCGCGCGCTGATCAACAACATGGTAATCGGCGTTACCAAGGGCTACGAGAAGCGTCTCGAGGTCAATGGTGTCGGTTTCCGCGTGAGCTCCAGTAACAACGAGCTGGAAATGGCGCTCGGGTTTTCACACCCAGTCAAATACAAAGCCCCAGAGGGTATCACCGTTACTAACGAAAAGATGACCATCATCGTTAGCGGTATCAATAAACAGCAAGTCGGCCAAGTCGCTGCGGAAATCCGCGCGCTGAAGAAGCCTGAGCCATACAAGGGCAAGGGTATCAAGTACGCTGACGAGCAAATTTTGCGTAAAGCAGGAAAGACAGGTAAGTAATCATGGCTGAAAACAAGAAATTACTCAACCGCGCTCTTCGCAAAAACCGCGTTCGCGCGAAAGTTTCAGGTACTGCAGAGCGCCCACGCCTGACGGTCACCATCAGCAACCTGCACGTCAGTGCTCAGCTGATCGACGACGTCGCTGGCAAGACATTGGCTGCCGCAACCACCGTTGGCACCAAAGCAAAAGGTACGATGAGCGAGAAATGTGCTGCCATCGGTACTGAAATTGCCAAGAAAGCAAAGAAAAGTAAAATTAGCGCAGTGGTCTTTGACCGCAACGGCCGCCAGTACGCTGGTCGCTTGAAAGCATTGGCTGATGCTGCGCGCCAAGAAGGATTGGAGTTCTAGTATGGCAGAACAAGCTGCAAATACTACCCCACGCGCAGAAGGCCGCCGGCCTCGCAGTCCGCGTGGTGGTCGCCGCGATGACCGGCGAAACGTGCGTGATGACGCACCAAAAGAGTTTGAAGAATTGGTTATCAACATTGACCGCGTGAGCCGCGTGGTTAAGGGTGGCCGCCGCTTCCGTTTCAAGGCGTTGGTGGTTGTCGGCAACCGCAAAGATAAGGTTGGTGTTGGTGTGGCTAAGGGTGCCGACGTGCAAGCTGCCGTCGCTAAGGCAACCTCAGTCGCTAAGAAGCACTTGATCACCTTGCCGCTCAACGGCGAAACCATTCCGCACGACAGCGAAGTTAAGTTCTCAGGTGCCCGCGTACTGATCAAGCCAGCCGCTCCTGGTACTGGTATCATCGCTGGTGGTGTTGTCCGACAGATCATCGGTGTGACCGGTGTTCGCAATTTGCTGACCAAGTCACTTGGTTCAACCAACAAGGTGAACATCGCTTACGCAACCATTGAAGCATTGAAATCACTGGTTCCGCGCGAGGAGTGGCTGAGTGTTCAGCCAGTCAAAAAAGCTGCTAAAAAGGAGGCTAAGTAATGAAATACAACGATCTCCAAGTTTCAGCAAACAAGAATAAAAAGCGTGTTGGTCGCGGTATCGCTGCTGGCCAGGGTAAAACCGCTGGTCGTGGTACCAAAGGTCAGAACGCCCGCACTGGTAAAAAGCTTCGCGCTATGTTCCAGGGTGGTCAGCGTCCATTGGCTCAGGCTGTACCAAAAGCTCGCGGTTTCAAGAGCTTGCGTACACCAGCTCAGGTAGTCTATCTCGACCACTTGAACGCCTTTGACGGCAAAACCGTCGACAACGCCCTGCTGTTTACCGAAGGTTACATCGCCACACCGTTCCACACGGTCAAGGTGATCGCTCGCGGTGAATTGAAAGCCAAGGTTGACTTGAAAGTACAAGCTGCATCCGCTTCAGTCGTCAAAGCGATTGAAAAGGCCGGCGGCTCATTTGAGGAAGTTGCAACGCCTTTGCGCCAAAGTGCAAAAGACGTCGAGTCTGACGAAAAATAAGATACTTTAGGCTCTATGTAACCTACAAAACGCCTCGCTAGCCGGGGCGTTCTGTTTTGGCGCTTTTTTGGGCTCAACACTGGTATTTAGCCAAATACTCCTGTATACTGGTTAGAGAATTCTATATATTGAAACGACAGAGGGGAAAGTACACGTATGATTAGCTGGAAGACCATTTGGCGGTCATTGAAAAATAGAGATATGCAAAAGCGCCTATCGATTGTAGTAGGTATCATTGTCGTATATCGATTGCTCGCGCACATTCCAGTGCCACTAGCTGAGCCAACACAGTTACGCCAAGCCATCAGCTCCGCATTAGGCAGCACAGATCTGGGAGGGTTCCTTAACCTTCTGTCAGGCGGTGCTTTGGCGAGCTTTTCTTTGGTATTGGTTGGTTTGAGTCCATTCATTACCGCCAGCATCATCATCCAGCTGCTAACAAAAGCCATTCCAAAACTAAAGGAACTACATGATGATGGCGAAACTGGACGCCGTAAAATTCAGCAATGGACGCGTCGTATCACCGTTCCACTGGCCATCGTTCAGTCAATTGCTTTCATCTTCATCTTGCGTCAAACCATCTTGGCTGGCGGATCAACCGTTCTGAGCGACCCAACCATCATGGAATGGACAGTTTCAGTTGTCGCCATGACCGCTGGATCAGTCTTGTTGATGTGGCTAGGTGAGCTCATCACTGAACAGGGAGTAGGCAATGGTATCTCACTGTTGATTTTCGCAGGAATTGTCAGCCAATTGCCTCAGATGCTGGCTACTGTCATCCGTTCGCTCTTTGACACCTCAAACGGCTCGCTGAGCGTATTTGGCTGGTTCCAGCTGCCGGTCAGCCCGACCATGTTCTGGGTGGTATTCTTCCTCTTGCTCATGATGTTAATTGTCCTGTACTTCCTCGTGAAAATCAACGAAGCACAGCGCGTCATCACCATCAACTACGCCAAGCGCGTCCACGGCAATAGCAACTATGGCGGCATCAAAAGTATCTTGCCAGTCAAGCTAATCGCCGCTGGTGTGATCCCAGTCATTTTCGCCGTAGCTTTCCTGAGCTTGCCGCAGTTCATCGGTCAAATCATGAAAGCATCCGGCAACGAAGGGCTACAATCCCTCGCCAACACCTTGATCACTTGGTTCCAGGCGCCAAACCCAGGCAGCTTTACCGGCAGCACCGCTGAAGCCTTCATCTATCCGGTATTGTATTTCATCCTGGTCATTGCCTTCACGTACTTCTACACGGGCTTTAGTTTTGATGCCACCGAAATCTCCGAAGGCTTGCAAAAGCAAGGTGGTTTCATCGAAGGCGTTCGCCCAGGCAAGCAAACCGAAGAGTACCTCCGCCGCACCGTCAACCGCTTGGTCTTGTTCGGCTCATTAGCACTTGGCGTGGTCGCTATCTTGCCGTTCGTCGCTGAATATCTGATATATCACATCACGGGACTGACCGGCACTCGCTTGTCAATCGGTGGTACAGGTATCTTGATTATCGTGTCAGTCGCGCTAGAGTCCATTCGCCAAATTAGCTCTCGTGCCTTGATGGTCACTTACGACGACTTTGATGCCGACGATTTGGCAAGCGATAAACCAAAAAAACGGCGATTGCTCCGCAAAAAATAATACACTAAATCCCCGCACGAAACGGGGATTTTTATTTGGTACAATACCGAGACTAACGTACTCTGTAAGAATAAGTCAGGGGAGCATTCTCTACAGCGCGACTTTCATTCTGGCAAACCGGTGCGATTTCCTTGCTGATATTATTTTCATCAGTCATTTTACAGCTTGGAACCTCAAACAAATTGAACTGATTTGTTGGTGAAATTGCTTTCCAACCATCGTCTTTCTTTACTGCAAACATCCGCGCGAGCGTATTGCCACAACCAGAGCCTAATAGTAATTGTTTTTCGTCTTGAGAATACGCGATCACGCTGACCGCACCATTGTTATCTTTGCAACCTGATCGCTCATTTTCTTTTTTCAAAAACTCACGAATTTCTTTTACGGACGCGTCGTGCCGAGCGATCGCCTTATTTCCCTCAAAACGAAAGCCCAATGAGCCCAAACTCACGAAGCCGCTGCCAATCTTTTCCGTCACTGCGTATGGTTTGTGTGGTGATTGACAGTTCAATTTCCACACCAAACAACCAACAATCAGCATCAACACTGCTATCACACCAATCAAAACGGGTACCAGCAGCTCAACTTGTGATTTTTTTGTTTGAGACTTTGTCCGATTTTTCGTACTTGCCATAAAAATCCTTATGTTAAATTTGATAGCTCAAGTATAGCACATAAATTTATGGAAATATGTTGTGAGATAATACATATGTGACAAGAATATACAAAAAACGATTACTGTTGTAAACTATATAATGTAAAAAGATTACAAACGTAAACATTAAAGGAGGTAAGAATGTGAAAGAAAATTGCAGAATCGATAAAAAACAGCATATAACCGATGCAGAATGGGAAGTAATGCGAGTTGTGTGGGCAAATAGCGAAGTTACGAGCA
>CAUVOA010000051.1:0-3900 GCA_963553545.1 uncultured Candidatus Saccharibacteria bacterium
AAATTCGTAACATGGAGCGCAAGAATTTGGCAGTGGAAGCGTTGCAAAAACTGCTTGCTGATGAAATCAAGTTACGATTTTCGAGAAATTATGCCAAAGATACGAAGTTTTCTGATTTGCTTAATCAAGCCTTGACGCGGTATAGAAATGGGACGATTGAGGCGGCGCAGGTAATTGAGGAGCTAATCAATATCGGACAGCAAGTTCGCCAAACTGTTGAGAATGGCGCAGTTGATGGCCTCAGTGAGGATGAGATCATCTTTTATGATGCGTTGGTCGAGAATGGCAGTGCTCGCGAAGTACTGGGTGACGCGCAGCTGCGTGATATCGCAAAAGTATTACTAGAGCAGGTGCGTCGTGATGCGACGATTGACTGGGCGGAGCGCAGGAATGTTCAAGCAAAACTGAAAGTTAACGTCAAAAAGACGTTGGTAAAATATGGCTACCCGCCAGATCAGCAGGCGTTGGCGACTGACATGGTATTAGAACAAGCCAAGCGTTATGGTAACGAATGGAGCCAGAAGCGTGCCGCATATGAGGCTGGTGGCGGGGTGAGTTTACTGGATTGATATATTAATTATGATAGATCAGGATACAATCAGTATAGGAATATTAGTTATGAATTCAGCGGGAAATGAATTTTATTGGGGTATTATTGTTGCATCGTTGGCATACCTACTAAAGAATTTTGTATTCGACCAAATATTGGAATTTCAGAAAGTAAAAGGAAGAATTCGAAATCGTTTGCGATACTATGCAAATGTTGCCTATAGTATTCACTTAAGTGAAGATCTTGCACAGGAAGTGCGATCACAAATTCGGCAGTTGAGCTGTGACCTAGAGGAGAGTTACTTTGCTATTTTTATATTGGTAAGACTAAGAGCTATTTGTTGGTTATTTGCACTACCTTCGAAGAAGAGCATTACTGAAGTTTCTACGAGCCTAATTTATTTATCAAATAGTGTTGGTGATAAAGGTGAAAACCGTGAACCGCCTAAAAAACTTAAAGAGGAAGTTGATAAAGTAAACAAGCTTTTATTAACAGGGAACATTAAGAAGTTAATTGATAAAGCACAAATATTTTTAAAAAGTAAAGAGTAAAGTTCTTACTCATGAAAATCTCCGTCCATCTCAAACCCAACTCCCGCCACCGCGAAGAAGTCGTAACGAACGATGATGGTTCGTTGACGGTTTATACCAAGGCACCAGCTATCGAGGGGCGAGCAAACGTGGCGGCGGCGAAGTTGTTGGCGAAACATTTTGGTGTGGCGTCGTCAAAGGTAAAATTACTACGCGGTGCAACCTCGAAATACAAGCTGTTTGACATTGATCAGTCGGACTAATTCAACCGTTGTATCGTCACAAATGAATACCCCTGCTGCTTCAGTGAGCTGAGGATACACGGCACGGCATTGACGGAAGTTTGGTGAATGTCATGCATCAAGATGACGGCTCCAGGACGAGCGCCAGCGACGGCACGTGAACAGACGATCTGGCTATTGCGATCAGCCCAGTCGCGGGTGTCGACTGACCACAAAATTGACGACATGCCACGCGCCCGAAGTTGTTCTAAAACCACACCGTTGGCTGCACCATACGGTGGTCGCAGAATGGTTGGCTTGACGCCAGCGGCTTGCCTGATGGCTTCGTTGGTGCGGTCGATTTCGCCAGCAATTTGGTCAACTGATAGTTTTGGTAATTCTGGGTGTGACCACGAGTGATTGCCTAGTTGGTGGCCGCGTGCATGGATGCTGCGTACGACGCTAGCCTGCCCGGAAACCTTGCTACCGATCAAGAAGAACGTCGCTTTGGCACCGTACTGATCCAAGATGTCCAGTAGGTGTGCAGTGTATGGTCCCGGCCCGTCATCAAACGTCAAAGCGATCACTTTATTGCCAGTGGTTGGCGTGGGTGCTGGTGCAGCGGGCGCTGGCTTTGGTTCTGGCTTTGGCTTTGGCTCGGGTGGTTTAGGGAAATTGCCTAGTTTTTGAGCCGTTGGATTTTGCAGGTATTTGGCAACAGTTGCGGTTGGTACTTTGATGGTTAATTCGCCATAGGCTGACGGCAACAGGGAGGCTTGTCCAATTGGCCAGACCAGGGCATTGCCATCGTCAGCGATGGTAAAGTTTGCCAATGTCTCTTTGGTGATCATCTCCTCAAGATTTGCTTCTGGCTGCTGGCGTTGTTTGATGGTTTGTGCGACGTCTCGTTGGGCGGCTGTCACGATTACCTTGGTGGCTTCCTCTGATTTCTCAGTCAAATTATCCAGACTAATCACCTCGCCAGAATCTTTATCAAAGGTCCAAAACAGCGTCAGTGCCACTGGATGGGCGCCATGCATGTCTTGTTTGATATTGACGATGATCGACAGGGCGACGGAATTATTATGCGTCACTTGGTAGCTGATGGTTTCGGTCATTGGTCGCTCAAAGGTGATGGTGCTTGATGAAGTGTAGCGAAAATCACTATCAGCGCGGTCAATTGCTCGGGCGATGAGTTTGTTGATTTTGGAATTGCTGGTAATTGGGTATTCGATTGAGACCTTTTCGCGCTTGCTGTCGCGCGTCACAAACTTGGAGCGAATGCCAGCATAGCGCGAATCGGTGAAATAATATTTTTCATCTTCTAGAACAGTTGGACGTTGGGTTGGTGGCTGCTTGGAATGGAGGTAAAATAAGACACCCATTGCGCTAACAGCAAGCAAAAGTAACGTAGTGAATATAATACTGCTCAATCGAGGTCGGTTTGCAGGTGTTGCGTTGGTTCTTGACTTATGGCTGGTTCGAGCTGGTTGTCGTTTTGTTGACAATTTTTGAGGTTTTGTTTGCGTTTTTTTGGTAGGCATTAGTTCACTCCGCCAGCTTTCAAGATCGCCTTTAAGCCAGTTTCACCACCAGCAAATCCACTGGCTACGTAGTCATTGATCACCATGTATGGTAAGCCGCTCACGCCGAGCGACAAGGCTTTTTGGGTGTTGTCATCGATCTCTTTTTGGTGTGGTTTTTTGGTCATACAGTCAGTAAACTTCGCCTCGTCCATGCCGACAGCTTTAGCAGAAGCCAGGAAATAGTCTAACGGCAGTGGTGGAATTTTTTGCGGCACGGCAACGTTTTTCACACCAATTCCTTTGTCAAAATAATCACGTTTAATGCGTGGCACGATATCGTGGGTATACTGCCAGTATTTGTCTTGGTCGGCGGCACAAAAAGCAGCGTGAGCGCCAGTTTCTGTGTTGTCGGTGACTTCTTTGAGCAGCGTCACCACGCGGTGTTCGTAGCGAACCTTGCCTGATTTGAGATACTCATTTTTGAAGAAATCAGCGTTGGTGGCTGCTTCAACTTCGGCACAGAATGAGCAGAAATAATCAGTATAGTCAACAAATACATGCTTGGCTTCAGTAGAGCCTTGCGACATCTTTTCATTCCATGGCTTGCCATCACCAACGTGGCGATTTGGTGGATGATTAACGATGCCGTAGATAAACAATGCGACAATTGCCGTAATCAAAATGCCTGAAATAACCCAAATGATTGCTATGCCTGCTGATTTTTGTCGATTCATAGTTCCTCCTGTTTTGCTAATTCTGTATACATAAAGGCGATTTGTCCAGACTTGTAGAGTGAAAAGAGGCTTAACAGTAGGGCTATAATCAGGACGATGGTGCCAGCGACGGTGGCGGCAGTGGCAGCGGCAGCACCTGAGAAGAACACGGCAACGAGCGGCAGGATGAGTGATGTGCCGCAGGGAACGCAGCCCAGGCCGATGGCGGCAGCCACAGAGGCCAAGCCGCTGAGTCCGACTTGTCTGGTGACCGACTGTTCATTGCGTTTATTTTTCTTGGCAGTAAAAATGACGACGGTAATTGACAATCCTTGGAGAAGTGACACTACAAGGAGCAAT
>CAUVOA010000052.1:0-3845 GCA_963553545.1 uncultured Candidatus Saccharibacteria bacterium
GATGGTTAGTCACCACCTGCTGGTGTTATCGAGAGAGCTCCGGGTAGATCATTGCGAGAACAATATGGTATGGACAAGGACAACCGTAATTATTATGCCATCATGGAGGAGCTGAATCGTATCCAGCGGAAGATTGATAGGGTGATTGGACGTTTTGCATCAAGAGTGTTGATCAATGATATGCGACGTGAATATAATGAGGGTGCAAATATCTTTTCGGGCGTCAAGGTGACGGAAAATAGAGAATATACCGAAGTATTCACTCTATTTGATCAGCCATTTACTGAGTTTACAACTGGACCTTGTATGGTGGCTTTGTGTGAGGTAGCGCGGAAAAGGCGTGGGCTACGCGGCATGCTTGACATGGCTGCTGAGTTGCTATAGAATATGCAATGTACGTCCGGCCGCCAAGGTCGGAATTTTTCATATGAGGATACGCGTATCGCAGCGCAGCCTCGTATCGTGATATAATAATCATAAGTGATAAAGGAGAGTAATATGGAAGATTTGAACATTAAGCAGTTGACGTTGGCGTTGCGGACGATTGCCGAGGAAAAGAACCTACCAGAAGAGACAGTTCTAGAGGTGATCGAGCAGGCTATCGCGGCGGCGTGGCGGCGTGATAACGGCACGCGCGAGCAATTGGTGCGCGCCAGCCTGAACATCAACAGCGGCACGGCTGTGGTGTCGGTTGTCAAAACCGTGGTTGAAGAAGTTGAGAATGACGTCAATCAAATGAGCCTCGACGAAGCTAAAACCGTTGACCCGGCAGCTGAGCTGGGCAGCGAAGTGACGGTCGAGACCCACAACGTGACGACATTTGGCCGGGTGGCAGCCCAGACCGCCAAGCAGGTGATCTTGCAGCGGTTGCGTGAGGCAGAGCGCGAGGTGGTGCTGGCAGAATTTGAAGATAAAATTGGCACGGTGGTGACCGGTACGATTCAGCGGGTTGAGCCGCGCGTGGTGCGAATTGAGCTAGGCAAGGCCGTCGGTATCATGCCGCAGTCCGAGCAAATTCCTGGCGAATACTATGGCGTTGGTCGCCGCGTCAAGGTGTATATCAAGGACATCGAGCGCGAAGGTCGTGGTCCGCAATTGATTTTGAGCCGTGGTAATGAGGAATTTGTACGCTTCTTGTTTAGCCAGGAAGTGCCAGAGATGGAAACGGGCGCTGTAGAGATCAAAGCAATCGCCCGTGAGGCCGGTCGCCGCACTAAACTGGCGGTCGCATCAGCGCTGCCGGGTGTTGACCCAGTCGGCACCTTTGTCGGTGGTCACGGAACGCGTGTTCAGGCGGTGATGAACGAAATCGGCGACCAGGAAAAAATTGATATCATTCCGTTTGAGGAAGACGCGGCTGGCTTTATCGCCAACGCCATGAGCCCAGCAGAAGTGCTGAGCGTAACGGTTAATGAGGACGAAAAGCGGGCAACGGTTTACGTTAGCGAAGATCAGCAGTCAGTGGCCATCGGTCGGGCTGGGCAGAATGTTCGCTTGGCGTCACGGCTGACTGGCTACGAACTAGACATCGAGGCAAAGGCGGCTGCTAAACCAGCTGAAAACAAGCCTCGCAAGAATGTAGAAGACAGCTTGTTTAATGCCATTGAGGAAACAGCAGAATAAGATTGGCGAAGTACTTGAGCTATTCGCCGATAAGCGATGAAAGGAGGCGATGATGGAGCAGCAGCCAAGAGATTTCTCTGAGCTGGAATCGCGCCTGACAGATACGGCGCGGGCTAGCTTTGAGCGAGCTGGTGTGATTGCCCAAAATCAAGGAAGCCCGTATGTAGGGACTGAGCATATTCTTCTGGGGATATTAGCTCAGAATTCTTCGCTGGGTGCCAAGATCTTGGCGGAAAGTGGTGTGACGCTTGACCGCGTTGAGACGGCGCTGGAATTGACGCCAAGTGCGGTAGTATTTGCGGTTGTTGACCATGGAGTGCGGGCTGATGTTTTGGCGACAGTGCGCATGGCGTGGGAGCTGGCGCTGGAGTTTGGACAGTCGCGAATCGGTACCGAGCATCTGGTGTATAGCATCTTGACGCAGCGCGAAGCACGGGCTACTAGGATTTTGCGTGATATGAACGTTGATTTGGAGGCGCTCCGTGGCGACTTGGAGGGCGTGTTTGATAGGCAACAGTCGGAAGCCGACCAACAAACTGAGTCAGTGTCGACGACTGAGCGCAAGTCCATCAAGCTACTAGAGAAGTTTGGCAATGATTTGACAGAGCGAGCTCGGCAGGGGCTGGTCGATCCGATGATTGGGCGAGACAAGGAGCTGTCACGCGTCATCACAGTGCTGGGCCGGCGCAGCAAAAATAACCCAGCCTTGATCGGTGAGCCAGGCGTGGGAAAAACTGCAATTGTTGAAGGTTTGGCGCAGCGAATCGTTGATGGTGACGTGCCGGCATTTTTGGAAGGCAAAAGGATCATTCAGTTAGATCTGGCTTCCATGGTGGCGGGGACGAAATTTCGCGGACAGTTTGAAGAACGTTTGCAAAAAGTGCTAGCAGTTGCCAAGGAGCACCAAGAAGTTATTTTGTTTATCGATGAGCTGCATTTACTGGTGGGCGCTGGTTCTGCCGAGGGCTCAATGGACGCTGCTAATGCCCTGAAGCCAGCCTTGGCGCGCGGTGAGGTGCGGGTGATCGGGGCGACGACGTTTGATGAATATCGTAAATACATTGAAAAAGACGCTGCTTTGAGCCGACGATTTCAGTCGGTGGTGGTGGTAGAACCTGAGGCGGAAGAAGCGGTGCGGATGGTGATGGGGTTGAGTAGTCGCTTGGCGCTGCATCATCAGTTAAGTATCGACGAGACAGCTGTCAAATTGGCGGTGGATCTGAGCCAGCGGTACGTTATGGATCGATTTTTGCCCGACAAAGCGATTGATGTGCTGGACGAAGCAGCGGCGTTGATGCGGTCAAAGCAGCCACTCAAACCAGGCCGCCGTCAAAAATTAGCTCAGCAGATCAAGCGGCTGGCAGGTAAAATTGATGCGGCCGTGGAAGCGGAAGACTACGAACGAGCGGCGCGTTTCAAGACGCAAATGAAGCAATTGGAAAAACGTGCTAGTGATCTGGGTGCGAGCGAGGACATATTGCCGCGGTTAGATGAAGTGTATTTGAGGTCGGCGGTCAGTGCCATGACTGGTGTGCCAGTGAAGAAATTGGCACACACCGAAGCTAAAAGCTTAATCAAGCTGGAAAATAGACTCGGTAAATTTGTGCTGGGGCAAACTGAAGCAATTGCTGAGCTGGCTCGGGCTATTCGACGAAACAGCGCTGGACTACATCGACATAGTGGGCCAATGGGATCTTTCGTATTTTTGGGCCCGACAGGTGTTGGTAAAACTGAGCTGGCTCGCGTGCTGGCGCGGGAAGTGTTTGGTGGCGAGCAGAACCTGATCAAAATTGACATGAGTGAATTCTCCGAAAAGCACACGACGAGTCGGTTGGTTGGCGCTCCAGCGGGCTATGTTGGGTATGAAGATGGCGGTAAATTGACCGACAAAGTTCGTCGACAGCCGTACAGTGTGGTGTTATTTGATGAGATTGAAAAAGCACATCCAGACGTGATGAATCTGCTACTGCAACTACTGGAAGATGGTCAATTGACTGACGCGCAAGGGCGAGTGATCAGCTTTCGCCATACCATCATCATCTTGACCAGCAATGTTGGTTCAGCGGGCATGATAAATACTGAAGCGCTGGGCTTTGGCGGCGCAAAGAAACGCAGCGCCAAGGACGTGCAGCGACACAATGACCGGACGGCGCGGCAGGCTCTGGAGGATTTCTTGAAACCAGAATTGATTGAGCGTTTTGATGCCATCATTGTCTTCCAGG
>CAUVOA010000053.1:0-3820 GCA_963553545.1 uncultured Candidatus Saccharibacteria bacterium
GAAGTTACGCCAAAACGGTAGGACAGATCCGGGTCATTGTGCGCTAGGGGGATGATACGTCCTTTGTACATCTCCTCAATTGTCAAAATATCTCGTTCCAGCGGCAAATCAGCCTCAAAACTGCGGGTATCTAAATATTGCAAGCCTAAAATTGACGCTCGTTTCCTGGTAGCATCTTCGTCTTGCTGGCGACGACGTATTTGAATAGAATCTTCACCCATCACCAACATTATAGCAAAGTGCTTATGATTTAGCGAATGATATAATGAGTTCATGCGACCAGAAATTACGCTTATTTTGCACAATATCCGTTCGACGCACAATGTTGGCGCGATCTTTCGCACAGCAGAAGGTCTAGGAGTAAAGCACATCGTCATCAGCGGCTATACACCGTTTCCAGATTTGGCGATCATCAACCAACCAGACCCGCGACTGCCGCACCTGGTTGAGAAAATAACCAAGCAAATTCACAAAACAGCACTAGGCGCTGAGCAAATGATTCCCTTTAGGCGCTATGAGACGCTGGAGGAGTGGCTAGAGGAAAATGAGCATACGGATAGCCTACCAGTCATCGCGTTGGAACAAGCACCAGACAGCATTTCACTGCCAGATTTTATTCCACCAAAAGCGTTCGCGTTGCTGCTGGGCGAAGAAGTCGATGGCATATTGGCCGAACATTTAGCGCGCTGTGCCGCGACAGTAGAAATCCCAATGTTTGGCACTAAAGAATCATTCAATGTCAGCGTTGCCTGCGGCATGGCACTATACCAGATGATATGCCGCTGATGATTATGTCAATTTGATACATTCTTCGCCCAACAACGCCTTCAGTTCTTCAAGTAGCTGAGCTGCTGGATCGACTTTGAACGGCAAGCGAATGGCAGACTTGTGGTCATTCTCGCCAAGCACCAACACAACATCGGTGATCCCTGGTGATGTTGAGCAGATCTTTTTGAGGGAGATCAGTTTGTCGTGATCACTCGGGTCTTTCACTTGCAGAAACAGGCGCGCAGGTGGCATCTCGGGAGCTGCTGGCTGAGGAATTGACTTGGATGCATGTGACGATTTGGCGGTAGCCGGAGCAGCAGCCTTGGTTTTTTGAGCACGGAAATTCGCACGTTTTTCCTTTTTGTACTGGGCGCTTACTTTTGGTGCGTCCATTTTACGACCGGTCGATTCATAGCCGGTAATATCACTGTCGGTGATGATCTCAATTTCATCAGCAATCATTTTGCTTTCTGAGCCCAAATTACCGTCCCGATCACGAGCTGAGTTTTTACCAGTCACCCGAATGACAGCGTCCTGGACGAGTTTGGCGCCGACTTGCTCATACAAATTCGGAAAGACGATGACTTCGCCCTCGCCAAATTTATCCTCCAGGCCCACGAACGCCATTTTGCTACCAGATTTAGTGATGATGGTACGAACGTTCGTGATGATGCCACCAATTGTCATCACTCGCCCGTCATATTCTGGCACTAGCTGGGTCAACGGCTGCGTTTGCTCAAGCAAATATGTCGCGTAGGCGTCCAAAGGATGCGCCGAGATGTACAGGCCCATCAGCTCGCGTTCCCACGTCAAATATTCCTTATCATTCTTGTTCGGCGACGGCATTAACTGCATGGTTGGCTGAGCCACAGCCGCGTCATCACCCAGCATGCCAAACAAATCGGTCTGCCCGCTAGCCGCTTCTTTTTGAACTTTTTGGGCAAAGGCAGTGATGGTGTCTAGGTTAAACAATAAGTCGTGGCGATCACCAAAGCTATCAAATGCGCCACATTTAATGAGCGATTCCCAAGCTTTGCGGTTAAACTTGCTGGTTGACACGCGTTTGGCGAAATCTTCGATGCTAGTGAATTTACCGTCTTCACGGGCGCGCAACAATTCTTCGACTGCGCCGACACCAACGCCCTTAACCGCTGCCATGCCAAAACGAATTTTCTTTTCGCCAGGCACCACCGCAAATTCAACAAATGACTCATTGACGTCTGGGTTGAGAACCTCGATACCCATATGTTTACACTCGGTCATCTCGATAGCCAGGCGCTCGGTGTCATCCTGATCACTAGTCATCAGCGCCGCCATGAAGGCGTCAGGATAATGCGCCTTGAGGTACGCCGTCCAGTAGGCGATCAGGCCGTAACATGCCGCGTGCGACTTATTGAAACAGTAGTTAGCAAATTCCTCCAGCGCATCCCAGAACTGCTCAGCAATTTCCTTGGTCGCACCACCAACCTTGACTGCGCCCTCGACAAATTCTGGTTTAACCTTTTTCATCAGGTCGATTTTCTTTTTACCCACCGCTTTACGCAGGGTGTCAGCCTGACCGCCAGTAAAGCCACACCATTCTTTGGAAATCTGCATAAATTGTTCCTGGTAAACCAAAATACCGTAGGTATTCTTCAACGAGTTTTCCATACCAGGGTGCAGATAGGTAATCTCTTCTTCGCCGTGCTTACGCTTGATGAATGAGTCGATAAACTGCATCGGCCCCGGGCGGTACAACGCCACCATGGCGATGATGTCTTCAAAGACGCTCGGTTTGAGCTCACGCAGGTACCGCTTCATACCAGCCGATTCCAACTGGAAGACACCGGTGGTATCGCCGCGCTGGAATAGTTTATACGTTTCCGCATCGTCCAGCGGCAAGTGAGATAGATCAATATCCGTTTTATACACTTTACGGATAATGCGCAGCGCGTTGTTGATGATAGACAAGTTAGACAGGCCCAAAAAGTCCATCTTCAATAGCCCCAGTTCCTCGACCGGGCCCATCGGATACTGCGTTGCCACCACACCCTTTTGTGCCATCTCGAGCGGCACGTATTTCACCAAATCATCCGGCGCAATCACCACGCCGGCGGCATGCACACCATGTGAACGAATAGTCCCTTCTAGCCGTGAGGCAAAGTCATAGACAGTTTTGGCAGTCGGGTTAGTTTCGTATTCTTTTTTAAGATCAGGGTCTTCCTCCAGCGACTTTTTGATCGGTACATGGCGACCCTGGACTGGCGGTGGGATGAGCTTGGCCAGCCGGTCAGATTCGCCATACGGCACCTGCAACACCCGCGCCACATCACGCACTGACGCCCGCGCTGCCATGGTGCCAAAGGTACAGATGTTAGCCACTCGTTCTGAGCCATATTTCTTGGCGCAATATTCAATCACTTCACCGCGGCGGGTATCTTGAATGTCGATGTCGATGTCGGGCATGGAGATACGGTCAGGGTTAAGGAAACGCTCGAACAGCAGGTCGTAATGTAGCGGGTCAAGATCGGTGATGTTCAGGGCATAGGCGATGATTGAACCAGCCGCCGAACCACGCCCCGGCCCAAAAATAATTCCTTGAGATTTACCCCAGTTGATGAAATCCTGAACGATGAGAAAGTAGCCGTTATAACCCATCTTGTCGAGCACGCCAAACTCCATGTCCAGTCGCTCGATTTGATCGTCAGACAACATGGCACGCAGCTCGTCGTTTGGCAGTTTCTTTGCGTCCTCCAACTTCATGCCAGCGTACCGCGCCGCCATGCCGCTATACACCAGATGATCCAGATATTCTTTTTCAGACTCGCCGTTTGGCGTCGGGAATTTCGGGATGAGAATATCGCCCAGTTTGATCTCCACGTCACAGCGGTCGGCGATGGCTTTGGTGTTGGCAATTGCCTGTGGGTTGGTTTTTTGCCACCGCGAAATAATGTCTTCTGGTGTCGTCAAATGCAGCTCAAAATCCTTCAAAATCATCCGCTTTTCATCACTCAAATACGCGCCAGTGCCGACGCACAGCAAAATCTCATGCGCTTCTTGGTCTTCGTGATTA
>CAUVOA010000054.1:0-3662 GCA_963553545.1 uncultured Candidatus Saccharibacteria bacterium
ACCTTGACCACACCAGCGGCCGGGATAGCGATCAAGCTTCCCAACAGTCCACCAACATAGAGACCGATGGTCACTGATGACAACACCATCAGTGCCGAAAGCTCTAATTTCTTTGACTGAATTGATGGCGCGATGAAATTGTTCTCAATCTGCTGGTAGATGATGAAGTAGGCAGCGTAGATGATACCAGCGGTGACGTTGTTAAAGGACAACAGCAACGCGATCAACAGGCCAGCTAGGGTAGCACCAAACATCGGGATAAGTGTCAAGATGAAGGTGACCATGACAGTCAACATCGCCAAGTTTGAGTCAATGGCTGGGAATGCCAAACTCAAACAGAACACTACCACACCCGACAGCACAGCATCGATACCCGACACTGTCAATTGCCCAGATACATACCCCGTGACGACATTGTACATCTGTCCAGCCAACTTTTGGTGATTTTCCATCTTGCTTTGGTCGTTGTACAGCCCCCACAAGCGCTTCATCCACATCGGACCTTCCAGTAGCATCAAAAACGACAAAACCAATACCAAAAACAGAGAACCAAGGAATGACGCCAGCGAACCTACGCTTGAGATCAAGTTAGTGCCAGCACTGGCTGCCCACAAGGAAGCCTGTTGTTTCAAGTTGTTTAATGTCGCGTCAACCTGTGAGCGCCAGCCATTTCTATCAATCAGCTCATTGATGCCGTGCCACTGCGAACCAGCTTGATCAACCAAGCCCGGCACGCTCTCAACAAACTTGGCGGACTGCTGGACAATTGGCGGCACTGCAAACCACGCCACACAACCCAGTAGCGTCACCAACATGACATAGGCTAACGCCGTACCGCCCAGACGGCTTTTGCCAGGCAGCAGCTTCGCCAGAGCCGAAACGGGCCGGTTCAAAGCCAGAGCCAAGAACAAGGAGATACCAAGGAGAATCAGCGCACTCTTTGCCGAATAAATTGCTACTCCTGCCAGCCCAAAACCAATCACCACCAGCCAGAACCGCACAAATGTTTTTGTGTCTATTTCAATACGTACTTTCATAGGTAACATTGTACAATCTTATACCGAGTAGCGCAAGCAATACGAGGCGCCCAACCACTGAACGCCTCGCATTGTAACTGAATATTTGACGGCTAATTTTTCGCCGCTTCATCGCGCCGAGCACGCAAGACCGACAACGACAATTTGCTGTCATACTGCATGGCACCGTAGCGAAACAGTTTGACCGCCACCACAACCGCCACAAAGGCACTGGCTGCCAAAATAGCCACGGCGATAACCGCCTCGTGAACTGGCAAGTTACCGACGGCATTGCGGAGCAGTAGTGGAATTGGTGCAGTCAATGGGAAATAGCTGAAAAACTGCACAAATGGTGAATCTGGATATGATACAAATGCACTAGCACCATACAGTGGAGCAAATAAGGCAAGGATGACAATAGTAAACCAGGAGGATGCTTCTTTGGCGGTTGGCATCATGGCGCCAACCGCAACTAACAGACCGGTAAACATCATAAAACCAGTAGCAAATACTCCCAGAGCGATACCAATTCTCGCTGGGTCGAATACCAAATTGCTCAAATCCAACGATGGTATATGCAGCTTTTGACCTAAGGTGAAGTACAACACCAATACCGGTACAATGATGACCAGCCCCTGAATCAGCGCCAGTGAAATCATCGCCAAAATCTTTCCGGTAATCAACGTCTTGGCCTTAACCGTCGTCAGTAGCATCTCCACTGTACGGTTTTCTTTTTCTTCCACCGTACTGTTGAGCATCTGCCCACCAAAGAAGGCGATCAGCATATAGAACAGCACCAAGAAAAAGCCCGGTACAATCATTTCCTTCACGCCGTCAAATTCAACACCGTTACGATAGGTAGTCGTTTCCGTTTTCACTTTCTTTTGCAAGATCGCTTTGGACTGTGGATCTATTTTCCCCTCAATCGAAGCCGTCAACAACGTCTCAGCCACCGCAGAATAACGACTATTTTGGAACATACCAACATCTTTACCATAGGTCTGTACGGTATTCTGTTCCAAGTTAGCAGGGAAGTAAATAAATCCGTCCAAACTGCCGTCTTTGACACGCTGAATACCTTGGTCTTTGCTACTTAATTTTTCCAGCTTCATCTGCTCAGCCAATTGTGAGTTAACGACGCCTGAGTCGTCGACGATGGCTACTTTGAAATCTTGTTCTTGAAGCTTTTTGGTAGCTTCCATAGTGGCTTGATTTGACCAAAAGACGATGCCGAAAATAGCAGCAAACATCAGCGGGAAGCCGAGCGCCATTGCCCAAAAGCTGAATTTCTTCAGCATGCGCATGATCTCAAATTTAACCACCGTTCCCAAATTGTACATGTTACGCATTGACCGCCTCCTTTTCCTCGCCGCCGTAAATCTTCACAAAAATATCATCCAGGCTCTTACCGCCATATTTCTTTCTGATATCCGCCACGGTGCCGTATTCTACTGCATTGCCATCTTTCAGGAGAACTACTTTGTCGCACAAGCGCTCGACTTCTTCCATTTGATGGGTCACGAACACCACGGTGGCGCCGGCTTTTTGTCGCTCCTCAATGATATTCATCAGTAGTCGGCGGTTGACTGGGTCAAAGCCCTTGGTTGGCTCGTCCAAAATGAGCAGTTCTGGGTCACCCATGATGGTCACGCCCAGCTGAATTTTTTGCTGCTGACCACCTGATAATTTATCCAGCCGCGTTTTTGCCTTATCGCTCAAGCCCACTCGCTCCAAATACTTGATTGAAAAATCGCGAGCCTCTTCTTGGCTCAGACCTTTTAGTCGCCCAAAGTAAATCATGGTGTCAATGACTTTTTCTTTTTTGTACAAACCGCGCTCTTCCGGGAGATAGCCTAGTTTGACGCCATCTTCAACTGCATACGGTTTGCCATCAACTAGCAGCTCACCAGCCGTTGGCTCGTATAGCCCCAACAGCGCCCTGAGTGTGGTGGTTTTTCCTGAACCATTGCTACCCAAAAATCCGAACACTTCGCCGCGCATCACCTCAAAGCTCAAATCTTTGATGACCGTTTTGGTGCCAAATTTCATACTAAAGTTTTTGATCTGAATAATGGGATTTACCTCTTTACCCATACACCTCCTTGGTTATTGTCACCATCAATTATAGCATTCAGGGTTTTTTCAGAAAACCAGGGTATAATGGACACATGAGACTATTGGTCGTCGAAGACGAAAGAAAAATTGCTCGGGTCATCGCGGCGGCGCTGCGGTCAGAAGGTCACGCCGTCGATATGGTACATGACGGAGAAGAGGGATTGGCTATGGCAGAAACTGAGCCATATGACCTATTAGTACTGGACCGCATGCTACCAGGTAAAAACGGCACCGATATCATCACCTCACTGCGCCAAGCCAACAAAACAATGCCTATTTTGCTACTGACGGCGCTCGGTACAACCGAAGACAAAGCCTTTGGCCTGGACGTCGGCGCTGATGACTATCTGGTCAAGCCATTTGCCATCGATGAGCTGACCGCCCGCGTCAGGGCACTGCTGAGGCGGCCGCCTTTGGCACATGATGACGAATTGACCATTGCCGATCTGACGCTCAACCAGACCCAGCACACCGTCAAACGCAGCGGTAAAACCATTGAGTTAACTACTAAAGAGTTCGCGCTATTGGAAT
>CAUVOA010000055.1:0-3655 GCA_963553545.1 uncultured Candidatus Saccharibacteria bacterium
CCTCTCCACCCTTTTGATAATATATAAATTGGACTGTCTGGTCTACGTGTTAGACTTTTTTCACCTGTAAAGCGTCAAGTTCAACTGGAGTGTCACGTCCAAACATGCTGACCATGACGCGGATCTTGCCTTTGATTGGGTCGATTTCAGCGATTGCGCCGTCAAAGCCTTTGAACGGACCATCGGTGATGGAAACAACTTCGCCCTCTGAGAAATCAATCTGGTGTTTTGGCTCTTCAACGCCCATGCGCTTTTTGATTTTGGCAATCTCTTTGTCAGAAACTGGTGTTGGCGTGGTGTCTGCACCGACAAATCCAGTCACGCCAGGCGTGTTGCGGATGATGTACCACGTCTCATCAGTCAAATTCATCTCCACCAAAAAATAGCCTTGGAAGATCTTGGCTTCAACGACTTTACGTTTACCGTTTTTGATTTGGATTTGTTTTTCTTTCGGGACCATGACGTCAAAGATTTTGTCTGCCATGTCAACACCGTTGATACGCTGACGGATGGATTCTGCTACTTTCTCTTCGTAACCAGAATAGGTGTGAATAGCGTACCACTGACGGGTTGAGTCGTAACGATTGTTTGCCATAAAAAACTCCTTTTACCTTTATTTCAAAATTTGCTCAAAGACCCAGTTAAATCCAGCGTCAAGTAATAAAATCAATATGGTAAGCAACAAGGTGAAGCCAATCACGGTGCCAGTCATGATCCAGGTGTTGGCGCGGGTTGGCCAACGAACCATTTTCAGTTCAGCCCATGATCCCTTGAAATAACCAATGAATGAGTCGCGCATGCCTGAATCTGACTCAGGCTTTTGAATAGCACGTGCTGGTTTAGTGGTTGGTTTCTTTTTGATGGTTTTTTTAGGGGAATCATCCGTTGCCTTGATGCGGCGTACGGTAGTTTTCCCTGTCTGCTTACCCTTTTCTGCCATGTGTTTCTCCCAAATTAAAAAGTCTGTTTTTCACAGACTGTCAAGTATAGCTTAGCACAAAAAATGCAGGTATTGCAAGTTTGAGCGGTATTATTGCTTTTTGGCGGGCTTTGCCGGTGGCAGGCTGAAGCTGAAGGTTGATCCGTGATTGAGACGGCTTTCTAGTTTGATGGTACAGCCGAGTTTGCGGGCTAGTTTGGCCGCCACGTAGAGCCCTAGTCCAGTACCGCTGGTTTCGCGGGTGCGGTAATCTTCGGCGCGGAAGAAGCGATCAAAAATCTTTTTCTGATCACTGCGCCCAATGCCAATGCCGGTGTCTTTGACACCAAAGTATACTTTGCCGCCACTGCGCTTCATGATGAGGGTGACTGAGCCTTTTTGGGTGTATTTGATGGCGTTGGTGATGAAGTTTTGTAGTAGTTCTTCAAGGTATAGTCGAGACACATTGACATTGCCGACGCCTGCTCTAACGTCCAGGTTGAATGCCAATTTCTTTTCTGTTGCTTGCGGTTCGTATTCGTGGCGGAGTTTTTCGGCTAGTTCAGTGACGTTGATGAGCTCTGATTCATCAGCAATACCGCGTTCTGCGCGAGACAGCGTGCTGAGATCGTTGACGATGCGCGCGAGGAACATGATTTGTTTGTGGGCTTCGGCAAGCGAATCGTCCAATTTGTCGGTCATGCCGCGGTGCATCATGAGCTGAACGTTGGAGAGTGAGGCTTCAGCGATGGTGATGGGGGTGCGTAGTTCGTGGCTGATCACACTGATGAATTCATCGCGCTCTTCTTCCAAACTTTTGACTCGAGTGATGTCGCGCAAAATGAGGACGTAGCCGTCCGAAGTGAGTGTGTCGCTGCCGCCCTGTACTGGCGCAAAAGTGGCTGACAAGCGCACGCGGTCACCGCCCTCAAGGGGCATGATGATGTCGTCGCGGGTACGAATGGCTGGTGATTTTCGTAACTCCTTAAACACCGGGACTGGCTGTTTGTCGTTAGTTTCAAAATTTAATAGCTCATCAATGTGTACGCCTTGGATGCTGGCGTTGGTGTCAAGTAGACTCAAAGCGGCGGCGTTGTAGAGGCCGATGATGCCGTGGGCATCCATGCTGATGATGGCGTCGGTGAGGTTGTTCACTAGTGTCAATACGCGGTCGCGTTCCAGCCGTTCACGGGAGCGACTACGTCGTAGCTCTTGGCGTGACTGGTGTCGTCCACGATAGGCGATGACGACGACTGCTAGAAACATCAGCCATGATATGACAAGTAAAATAATGATGGCATAGATAAGATTCCCTCCCTGCATATGTACCAGTATACCATAAGCGTTATACGTGTGGGGTGTATTTTTTCAGGGTGGTGCGATGTTGTTTGTAGTGTGGATCGATGGTGGCGACCTCATGCCAAAATGCTGACGAATGATTCATCTGGCGCGTGTGGCATAGTTCGTGGATGAGAACGTAGTCCAATAGTTCAAACGGTAGATTCATGAGGGCGATATTTAGGCTGATAGTACCGTTTGAGGAACAACTGCCCCAGCGACTGGACGAATGTGTGAGTCGGGTTTTGTCGTAGTGAAAGCCGTGTTGCTCTGCTAAGAATTTGAGGCGGCGCGGTAAATAGCTTTTAGCTTCTTTGCGCAGGGCTTTGACGACGTGGTCGCGAATGGATTGTTGAAACATGGGGTCGGTGAAATTTTGCTCGTCCGTTACCCTGACGATAATGGTGGTTCCGATGGTTTTGACAGCGGGTGCTCCCTGCTCCACTAGTAGGTTGTGACTTTTGCCAATTTGTTGAGGTGTACCGTATGGAAAATCACCTTGCTGTTCGGTGATGAGTTGGTGGATGCTGCGGCGTGACTGTTTGACGAGGAGTTTGGCGGAAGCCAGTGGCGCGTGAAGCGGCATGGTGATGCGGATGCGACCGTTTGGGGCGATACGCAAACTGACGCGACTAGCTAGGGCGCGCCTGGTGACAGTGATCTCGCCAAATTCAGGATCAGTGATGGTTGGCATCTCGCTCCTTGTTTATTGAACCCGTACTCGTCCGCCAATTGACCGTGGCTGAGTACGTATAGAAGCAGCTGGACGGGTAGCATCGCTGAGTTTTTTCAAAAGCGTTTTTGCCTGCGTGTTGTAAGTGTGGCGACCGCTGATGACCATGTATGGCTCGCTGGCGTGTGGTGGCGAGAAGGTTCGTAATTTCTGTTCAAATAGGGCCTCATCGCCGTTGTGTGAACGAAGCCATCTGGCTCTAGACATGGCAGGATCGGTCTGCACCCACACGAACAGTGGCTTAAAGCCAGCCTCGCGAGCGACTTTGGCGATGTCGGAACGCCAAGCACGCTTTTCGGTGTTGCCGTCAAAGATGATTGTCTGTCTTGGCTTGAGTAACTCTCGAAGCACATCGATTGCAGCTTTGTGAATCAGTGTGTCATCGTTCGACAATTCACGCAGTGTGTCACTGCTTAACATTGGCGCATTGAACATTTTGGCAAATTCAGTCGCAAACTGTGTTTTTCCCGCCCCCGGTGCGCCGACCATGATAATCAAGTGCGGCGAAGATAACTGCAATGGTTTCATGAAATCAGTATACCACACGCCTGGTGAGAAAAAAACAGAGGAAAAACCTCTGCTATTTTATGGCTCTACGGCTCTATGGCAGGGGAGACAGGACTCGAACCTGCGACACCCGGTTTTGGAGACCGGTGCTCTACCAA
>CAUVOA010000056.1:0-3603 GCA_963553545.1 uncultured Candidatus Saccharibacteria bacterium
CGTTTTGATGGTCCATTGGATATGAGGATGGACGATACGACGGAGATGACAGCGGCTGATATCATCAATCATGCTTCAGTGGATGAGTTGGTTCGGCTGATAACCCTGTACGGCGAGGAGACTCGTTCGCGCGCTATGCATATTGCGAAAGCGATTGTAGCGCATCGTCCGATGACGCGAACGTCCGAGCTAGCTGAGCTGATTGAGCGGACTGTTGGTCGCGGTGGACTAAAAAGACATCCAGCGACTCGCACTTTTCAAGCCCTCAGAATTGAAGTTAACCAAGAACTTCAGCAGGTGAGAGATGTATTGCCATTATTGCCTCAGCTGCTCAATCCAGGCGGTCGTGTTGGTATCATTAGCTTTCACAGTCTGGAAGATCGATTGGTTAAACGTTTTTTCAAGGGACAATCAGAAGCGGGGTATGAAGCCGAGCTGATGATTCCTGATAAAAAATTGATTCTAGGGGCTGCAGATGTTCACAATCCGCGCAGTCGAAGTGCCAAGCTTCGCTGGGCCGTAAAAACATAACACAAAAAGGAGGCAATTATGCCAGTACACATCAAAGTTCAGTTCCAAGACGCAGACCACTCCGAGAGCGTTGCTGTTCGCCGCGGCTAATCAGTCGTTCGTAGAATAGCTGACGCACTATCCGGACAGTGTATCAGTCGATGATCTGGTCCGTCCTTAGGTTTTGAGACGGGCCAGGTTATCTTGGAATATCACAATTTTAGAGAAATTATATACCAACATAATATAGAAAACAGAATGTACGCACGATCCACCACTTTCACACCTCGACGGCAGCAACAGATGCGCCGCAATCAAAATGCAACTCGTTTTCGGTCTAATGTCAAACTCGGCCCAGTGGCTCATACAGTACTGGTCGCGCTGATGGTTGCTGTGCTTGGCTTGATTTACTTGACGCAGGCGACTAAAACGTCCGCGTACAGTAGAGAGTCTCAGGGCTTGGATAAACAGATTAGTGAACTCCATGCTAAAAAATCTGAACTTGAAGTGCAAAATGCTCGATTGACGGCTCTTGATAAAGTGAAAAATAGCAACGTGGCATCAGCCATGAGCAAGCCGTCACAAACTGATTACGCTAATTAGATAAAAGTGGTATAATTTAAGAAGCACTATGAAGGGGCGACTTGCGCAATCACGAACGAGTCTACTCGCCATTATTCTGCTGGGGATAATGGCAGTTTTTGTGTTGAGATTATTTCAATTGCAGGTGCTGCAGCACGGCAAATATGTTGAACTAGCAGCGCGCAATCAGCAGCGCACGTTGGTGATTCCGGCCACGCGGGGCGAAATTTACATGATGGACGGCAAGACGCCGGCTCCGGTGGTGCTGAACCGTATGATATTTAATGTGGTGGCTGATCCACAAACCGTCTCTGACGGTCAGCGTCATGAGATCATCCAAGCACTGCGCCAGACGGCTGGCGATAAGCTTATGGAGAATGCTGAGGGGCGACTTGCTAACAAAAAATCGCGCTATGAAGTTTTGGCTCGGGGTTTGACGCTAGACCAGGCTGAGCAGATGAAAAAGAAGGATTTTTCAGGCGTATTGTACCAGCTCAATTCGGTCCGGAATTATCCAGAAGGAGCTCTGGGCGCACAGGTATTGGGCTTTGTAAATGCAAATGGCGAGGGTCAGTATGGCGTAGAGGGCGCGTTGGACAAGCGACTGAAAGGTAGTGATGGGCTGCTACGAGCAGTGACGGATGTGCGAAATGTGCCGCTGATGATAGGTAAGAATGACGTGAATATTGAGGCAAAAGCAGGTGAGGACTTGGTGCTGTCAATTGACCGCAACGTTCAGAGTTATGCCGAAGAAGCCCTCAAACGTGGCCTACAAAAAGCTGGCGGTACCGAGGGTAGCGTAGTGGTGATGAATCCAAACAATGGCCGAGTGCTGGCTATGGCAAATTATCCAACGTTCAATCCTGCCGAGTATAACAAGGTTCAAAATGCTGCTGCGTTCATCAACGCCGCGACCATGACGCCGCAAGAACCGGGGTCGATCATGAAATCATTTACCATGGCGATGGGAATTGACAAAGGCGTGATCACTCCAAACACAACCTATCAAAACACTGATTGTACTCAAGTTGGTGACCGTAAAATTTGTAATGCAGTGCGCGGTTTGACCGGTACAACCACTATGCAGCAAGCGCTAAACAACTCTCACAACGTTGGTACAGTGACAGTTGGGCGAAAACTAGGCGATGGCTCGTACATCAATAACGCCGCACGACAGACGATTTATCAATATTTCCATGATAAATATGGTTTTGGTGAGAAAACAGGAATTGAGCTTGCAGAGGCGCAAGGGTTGATCACTAGTCCGACTGAACAAGAGGGAAATGAAGTTCGGTACGCAAACATGACGTTCGGTCAGGGAATAAATTTGACGCCAATTCAAGTTACCTCGGCGTTTTGCTCAATCATCAACGGGGGAGTGTACTACCGTCCGACGGTTATCGCTGGGGTGAAAAAGGGCGATGCTGTCGAGTGGTCAAAACCGCAGCCACTGCGTCATACTGTGAGTGCGGAGACGTCTACTCAGATGCGCACGATGCTAGATACGGCGCGTCATTCGTTCTATGTCGGTAAAGATGACAAGCCGGGCTATCTTATCGGTGGTAAAACGGGTACGGTGGAGTTGTTGGTGAATGGTGCATATAGCATGAAAGAAACGGCTGGTACCTATGTTGGTTTTGGTGGCACAGATAAGCCAGAATATGTCATAATGATAAGGGTATCGGCACCAAATAAACATGTTGCACTGGAAGGTAGTGTGCATGCGTCGCCAATTTTTACTGATATTTCGAACTGGATGATTGAGTATTTGAAATTATCACCAAGGAGATCCTAAATGAAAAGCTATATACAAACGGTAACAAACGAAATGACATATATCTTCGTGTTGAGTCTAGCAGCGTTCCTACTGGCAATGTTTTTGACGCCAATTTATACGTTCTTTGCCTATAGATATCAGTTCTGGAAACGACAACGCACTTCTGCGGTGACTGGCGAGAAGCTGCAGGTGTTTGATAAACTTCACGAGGAGAAATTGCGTCGCCATATTCCTACGATGGCTGGCATCATTGGTGTAGTTTCCATTATCTTGATCACGCTGTTATTTAACCTGGACCGCCGGCAAACATGGTTGCCGTTGGCAGCTTTTGTTGGTGGTGCGGCTGTGGGATTGATCGATGATTATTTGAACATCTTTGGTAGTAATAAAAAAGACGCTGGCATGCGGGCGCCAGTTAAGTTTGCGCTGATTACGCTGATTGGTTTGGTGCTTGGGTGGTTCTTCTTTGCTAAATTGGGCGTTAGTAGCTTTCATGTACCGTTTTATGGCGATCTATCGGTCGGCTGGCTAATCATACCGCTGTTCGCGTTTGCGGTCGTCGCGACGGGTAATGCGGTTAATATTTCAGATGGCCTGGATGGCCTGGCAGGCGGACTGCTGGCTATCAGTTTTGTGATGTTTGGTGTGATTGCGCTGTTACAGGGAAACTTCTTATTGGCTGGCTTTTGTTTTACGGTCGTTGGCGCGCTACTCAGCTATCTGTGGTTTAATAT
>CAUVOA010000057.1:0-3535 GCA_963553545.1 uncultured Candidatus Saccharibacteria bacterium
TAGGAGGTACCAATGCAACGATACGCGCTTTTGAATCTTTTATCTTGCTGACGATGTTGGTGATATCGTCTTCAACATCGATATAGATAACGTCTTTGTTCATTTATATTTTAAGTAATCGATTAATTTTATCCATTAAGCCATTAGCATCTTGGCCACTTACCATTGTATCATATCCTACGCGCAGCAAGCCCATCGCTGTCACAAATGTGTGGTCAGTGATATCACCTGTTGTATCAGTAATACCAACCACCTCGGACGGTTTGATGCGCTGCACCACTGGTTTTTTCGTGAATGGTAACTCTTTGTACCATGGTTCATTACCCAGGGCGTCAACCAATTTTTCTAAGCTGGCGCCTCCACCACACAGTAAAATCCTATTTGGCAAATGATCAACACTATCAAATTCGCTTAATGCCAATTCTACTCCAGATAGCCACACCTCAAGCGTCTTATCAATCGCACTATCAAGCCGCTTCTTGACCGACGGCTTGACGTATTCGTGACCGAGGTTGAGCTTGAGTTTTTCAGCGTCTTTATAGCTGAGATCAAGCTCCGTGGCAATTGTTCTAGTGAAACTGCGACCACCGATGCCAAACATCCTGGTGCCTTCCACGCCACCGTCATTGACCACGGCAATGTCGGTCGTTCCACCACCAACGTCTGCTAAAATTGCAGTGAATGAACTATTGGCATCTGTTCCCAGCACGCTTCTACTGACCGCAAATGGCTCAGCCGCTACCGCTATCAGCTCTAACGCCAACTCATCAGCCACCTTTTCCAGCGCACCGATATGCACCATTGGCGCAAACGCCGTATAGATCTGCACTGCCACGTCTTTGCCCTGAAAACCGATTGGATTTGACACCTTATAGCCATCAATATGCAGGCTCACCAGGGCCGAGTTGACCAATTTCACTTCGACGTCTTCATTGCCAGTTTCCAGCGCGATCTGTGCTTGAGCTTTGCCTTGTGCTCGCTCCTGAACTTTTTCGATGATAAATTCCATCTCGGCAACGTCCAACGCTCGTTCTGGCTGCGGACGACGATAGCGGATGGTGTTCGTCATACCTTTGACCAATTCTCCAGCGATGCCAATCACGACGCGTCGCGCTTGGACGCCCGCCTTTTCCTCAGCTTCGGCCAAGGCTGCTTCACAGTTGGCAACTACGCCAGATATGTCAGCGATTGCCCCTGAGTGCATATCACCCAATTCTTGCTGCTTGCGACCAACACCAATCACTTCGATGGCATCATTTCGCACTTCAGCGATCAAAGCCTTAACAGCTTCTGTACCAATATCTAGACTAACTAGTAGATCTCGTTCTTCTTTGTCGGTTTTTTTGAGCAAGTCTTTTAGTACCATACCCTAAATTATATACTGCTGATGCTTTTTGAGCAAACTTTATAGCCTATTTTAGTACGGCTTTTACGCGTCGCACACCGGCAGAGCTGGATTCTTCTTTGATTATCTTAAATCGTTTACCGTTTGGTGTGCCGTCATCATCTTGTGCCAACTGACCAGTGTGATCCACGTGTGGACCACCGCAGATTTCGAAGCTGACTCGCTGATCGCCCTCGCCCATCTGATAGACCTTAACGGTATCGCCGTAGCGGTCACCAAAGGCACCAACCGCGCCCAGGTTGAAAGCTTCCTCGGTTGGGTATTCAGTATAGCTAACAGGCAAGTCTGCCTCAATCCAACCATTAACCAACCTCTCCACCTCGTCCAGCTGCTCACGCGTAACCTTGGTATCATTATTAAAGTCAAACCGCAAACGTTCAGCAGTGATATTACTGCCGCGTTGCATAACGTGGTCACCCAATACTCGTCTCAGTGCTGCGTACATCAGATGATTCGCCGTGTGCAAACGGCGGTGCGCCATAGTCTGACCTTCCAGCCCGCCCTTAAAAGTGCCTTTGGCGGCAGTTTGAGAACGCTTACGCTGCTTCGCCATACAGGCATCAAATTCCGCCTTCCAATCTGCCGCGAGCTGAATATGATGACGCTTGGCAATCTCGACACTCAATTCATATGGGAAACCATACGTATCATGCATAGTAAAAATTTCTTGACCCGTCAATCCGTCAGCAATAAAGCTCAACAAATGCTTCGTACCCTTAAGTAACGTGCGGGCAAAGGCTTTTTCTTCTTTCATCAGTGTAATCTTGTCACGCTGTTCGGCCACCTCTGGGAAATCTTGAATATACAAATCAGCGATGACCGGCACAATTTCCTCGAAAAATGCATCCTGAATGCCCAACTCGTGCGCAAAACGAATCGCCCGGCGTAATAAGCGGCGCATCACATAGCCTTGCTCTTTGTTGCTCGGCACGCAGCCATCAACCGCCAGAAACGTCGCCGCTCGCAAATGGTCAGCGATCACCCGCATAGCCTCAGTATGCTCTTCGTATTGTTTGCCGCTCAGGTCTTGTAATTTTTCAATAATCGGCCACATCAAGCTAATCTTGAAAACGTCTGGATCATCGATAGCCGCTGCCGCGATGCGCTCCAGGCCCGAACCATGGTCGATATTTGGTTTTTCTAATGGCTCAAACACACCATCGGCCACCTTTTTGTAGGCCATAAAGACGTTATTGCCAATCTCCATAAAGCGTCCACAGTCACAGTTTGGATGGCAATGCTCGCCAAAACGCGCGTCATGCTCAACCGAGGTGAACTCGTAAAACATCTCGCTATCCGGCCCGCATGGATCCCCAATTGGCGTAGTTTCCGGCCCGCCATTGCGACTCCACCAGTTTTTGCTGCCATCATAGTAAAAAATCCGCTCACCTGGTTTAATACCGCGTGCATAGCCAGTTTCTTCTGAACCGATATCAGCTTGTCCACTACTCAAACCTGCTTTTTCATATAGTTCCGCCCAAATTTCCGCCGCCTCAGTATCTTTCGGGATATTATAGCGTTCATCACCGATGTAACAGGTGATATAAACGCGGTTCATGTCCAGTCCAACCTCTTCCGACAAGAATTGCCACATCCAATTGATCTGCTCTTTTTTGAAATAATCACCCAAGCTCCAGTTACCGAGCATCTCAAAAAACGTCGTGTGACGGTTGTCACCAATGTCATCGATATCTTGGGCGCGCAAACATGTCTGGCTGTCAACGATACGATTGCCCTCAGGGTGCTTGGCCTCGCCCAACAAATAACTAATCATCGGCTGCATACCAGAGCCGGTAAATAGCGTAGTTGGGTCGTTGTGCAACACCAGCGGTGCTCGATTGACAACAGCATGACCATTGCTTTTATAAAAATCGAGGTATTTTTTACGGATATCTTGAGCTTTCATATCTGTTAATTATAGCACAACATAAAATCGCCCCAAAACGAGGCGATTTCAAATAGCTCAAATGATTATTCAGCGGATTCTTCTACTGGCTCTTCAACTGGAGCTTCTTCTTTCGGCTGGTTTTTGCGCAATTTTTCTGGGTTGCGAATAGCTTTGTGCTTGTTAGCAGCTGGTTCTTTAACCCATTTTGGCAACTTGACACCAGCTTCTTTCAACAACTTAAC
>CAUVOA010000058.1:0-3488 GCA_963553545.1 uncultured Candidatus Saccharibacteria bacterium
CAGGTCAAAAATATGCCGAGGCTGGTTTATCTTTAGCAGCAGTGATTGAACTAATCCATGATTATTTGCTCATATTGGATGATGTTATGGATCGGTCTGCGACGAGGCGGGGGCTACCGACCGTCCATGAGCAGTACAAAAGGCAATTTTCACACATTGGGGCTAATGAATTTGAGGCAGATATGATGGCTGTTAATGTCGGGCTACTGGTGCAGCATATCGCCAGTTGGTCTCTGTCTCGCATGGATGTGAATACAAAAATTGTTCAGCAAATAATGCATCGTAACATCGGCATCACTGGGTTTGGTCAGATGGCTGACGTAGCGGGTACAGTTACTCGTCCAGCGACATCTGAGCAGATTATCAAAAAGTATTATAAAAAGAGTAGCATCTACACTTTTGTGAATCCGTTGCTCTGTGCGCTGGCTTTGGCAGGTGACACCGATGAAACTGCTCAGCAACAAGTTGAGGCGTTTGGATTGCCAGCAGGCCTGGCATTTCAGCTTCGTGATGACTGGTTAGGTATCTTTGGCAGCCCGGAAGAGTCAGGAAAAAGCAACCTTGATGATATTCATGAAGGAAAGAATACATTTTTAGTACAAGAAACTTTGGAGCGATGTACTGAGGATCAGAAGAAAACATTGCTGGAAATCATTGGTAATGAGCAGGCGACAGCAGATGACCTAAGCGCCGTGAAGGAAGTTATGACGCAGACAGGTGCGGTAGAGACGGCTCAAGCTTTGATGGAGAAAGCGGGGCGTGAGGCGTGCGAAGCTGCCCGAGTCTCAAGTTTGTGGGCGGGCGATTTCGCTGATCTGCTACAGCAAGTGGTACAATATAGTATGGAGCGAATAAAATAGTGAGTGAGAGCAGCGTACCCCAGCATATTGGATATATCATGGACGGCAATCGTCGATGGGCTGAGCAGCATGGGCTGCCAGCCTATGAAGGACACCTAGCGGGCTATACTGCCATGAAGGAAGTTCTGACGGCCAATATTGATGCTGGTGTGAAATATGTTTCGGTATATGCGTTTAGTTCTGAGAACTGGCGTCGTTCGCAAACGGAAGTCGACAAGCTGATGAAACTATTGGTCAAATGCGTTAAAACCGATGCGAAATATCTCCATGACCGCCAGGTTCGTGTCGTGGTGCTTGGTTCACGCGACCAGTTACCAGAGAAGGTTGTCCAGGCAATAGAAGAGATTGAGTCTGCTACCTCGAACTATACTAAAGGTACGTTGGCGTTGTGCTTTAACTATGGTGGTCAGCAGGAAATCGTCAATGCTGTCAAGCAGATCATCGCTTCAGAAGTTACAGAGGACGAGGTGACAGCTGATTTGATTGAACAAAATTTATACTCACCAGAGATACCGCCGTGTGATTTGATCGTTCGGACTAGCGGTGAGCAACGCCTGAGTAACTTTATGCTGTGGCGATCGGCCTTGAGCGAGTTTTTGTTTCTAAAAAAGCATTGGCCGGACATGCGAGCGGAAGACGTTGAAAAGATATTAGACGAATACGCTAAGAGAAATCGAAGGTTTGGGGGGTAATATATGGTTGTGCTGGGTGTTGTAATTGGGCTGTTGGTTTTGGTCTTTTTGGTGGCTATCCATGAGCTTGGTCATGCTATTGTGGCGAAACGCAATGGCGTGAAAGTGGAGGAATATGGCATTGGTTTTCCACCGCAAGCAAAAAAATGGCAGCCAAAGCAAAGCTTTTTGGGCAAGAATGTTGTGTTTAGCTTGAACTGGTTGCCGCTGGGTGGCTTTGTGAGGCTCAACGGTGAATATGACTCAGCTCGTGGCAAAGGTGCGTATGGAGCTGCGGGGTATTGGGTAAAAACGAAAATATTGCTAGCGGGCGTATTGGTCAACTGGCTGGCGGCCGTGGTGTTGTTTGCGGTGTTGGCTGTGTTTGGGTTGCCTAAGATATTACCAAATCAAGTGATGCTGCCGTTTGATAATGCGTCAGTCAAGACGCCGGTCAAGGTTGTCCGCCTCACCGAGGGCTCGCCAGCTGCACAAGTTGGTCTGCGAGTTGATGATGAAATTATAGCTATGAACGAAAAAACAATTAGTACTTCAGCCCAACTTTCTGAAGCGACGCAGCAGTCTTCTGGGCAGACCGTAAATATTGAAGTGAAACGAAACAGTCAGACACTACATTTTCGAACAACGCTACTCAGTCGTGATCAGGCAAAAAATGGTGGCTATCTAGGGGTTGTGCCACATCAGTTGGAGACTATTCATGCGACATGGTCGGCGCCACTAGTGGGCGTGGCAACAACGGTGCAGCTAACTCATGAAACACTGAAGGGCGTTGGCTCTATGATAGTACAGGGAATTGGCGGCTTCTTTGGACAATTTATTGGTTCACCAGAACAGAAGCAGGCAGCTAAGGCTGATTTGGCAAAGGTGGGTAATAACGTGGCAGGCCCAGTTGGTATCTTGGGGGTGCTATTCCCATCAGTTGTTAATTCTGGATTGACGCAGGTGCTACTGTTGGCGGCAATTATTTCTTTGACGCTGGCAGTGATGAATATTTTGCCAATCCCAGCACTTGATGGCGGGCGTTGGTTTACCATGACGATTTTTAGATTATTGAAGAAGCCGTTGACCAAAGATCGCGAAGAAACGATTCAAGCGACTGGCTTTTTGATTTTAATGGCATTAACAATAGTGGTAACGTGGAATGATATCGCAAAATTATTCTCATAAGCATAAGAGCAAAAAATTAGTACAGCTCAAAAAGAACTGGCTGTGGTGCTTGATTTTGCCTGTTTGGGCGTACGCATCATTTATGGTGTCAGGTCTACTGGTTTCGTTGGTGGTGTGGCTGTTAGTGCAGGCGGGCGTGCCGCTCAAGAGTGTACCGTCGGTTTTGTTGACAACTGGTGTTTCGGTGGTCGTGTGGATAATCACGGTAGTTATGGTCACTATGGTACCATATTGGCTATTTAGACGTAAGTCGAGCATCAAAGACCTTGGTATCACTGGCAAACCAGCATGGCTGGACCTGGTTATACCCGTACCGACTTTTGTTGCGTATTTTATTTGTTCCATCATGATGGCGGCATTGGCAGTAACGTTTTTAGGTGTTGATTTTAAGCAAGCACAGCAGCTGCCTTTTGATACGACAACACTGTATTCACAGGCTCAGTACGCCATGATCTTTTTCACGCTGGTGGTGTTGGCGCCTTTGGCAGAGGAGCTGCTATTTCGCGGGTACCTATACACGAAGCTGCGCAAGACAACCTCGGTGAAAGTCTCGGTCATCATTACTAGCCTCACATTTGGCTTGGCGCATTTGGCAATTGGTAGTGAAAATTTGCAGTGGAATGTTGTACTAGACACCTTCGTGCTCAGTATATTTTCGTGTTTGTTACGGGAATACACTGGGGCAGTTTGGGCGAGCGTAGTACTGCACGCCATCAAAAATAGTCTGGCGTTTTATCTATTGTTTATCAATCCAATTGCTATTCATAGT
>CAUVOA010000059.1:0-3337 GCA_963553545.1 uncultured Candidatus Saccharibacteria bacterium
GAATTCGTCAAAAACGGCGCGTATTATAACGCCTATACGACAGAATATTCCATGGGGTATGAAGCATTTTGTGCTGATTTTGAATGGGACAGGGTGTTGGAATTGCAGCGGTTGGCTATCACGGTACCGCGTTTTAATGCCGAAGAATTGGAGGCTGAGAAGGGCAATGTGCGCTCAGAGTTGACAGGCTATCTGAACAATCACAACCGAGTGATGTGGCCACGAGTGCAGCAAGCTTTGGGCGAAGATATTTTGACGTACAATCAACGCCTGAAGACGATTGCCAACGTAACGTTGAAAGATATCAAAGAACATCACCGTCGCACGCACACCTTGAAGAATATGCGCTTTGTGATCGCTGGTAAAATGACGGGACGCAAGTCACGCATCAAGGAGGCGCTGGAGGCTTGGCAATTGGAAGAGGGCGAACGATTTGAAATTCCGCAGGACAATCTACACAGTGCCGGACCTCTGTTGATTAGGCGTAAAGAAGCTTCCAACCTAACATTTGGTTGGTCGATGATTGTACCTCGTGAAATTAGTAATTCTGAAGCCGATGCCATGGGCTGCTTGAATCACATTTTGACTGGTACATTTAACTCTCGCATTTTTGGGGCAGCTCGCAAACGGGGATTGGCGTATAGTATTTTTAGCGACACTTCTGTTGGGTTCTATGATTCAGCGTGGGACTTCACTGGTCAGGTCAACTTGGAGACGGCTGAAGAGCTGTTTGATATCATCGTCAGTGAACTAAAGCGTGTGCTAAACGGCAAGATTTCTGCTGAAGACATTGAAAGCGCCAAATCCTATTCTTTGGGGCGTTATCAAATGGGTGCGCAGACCGTTTCTCAGATCAGTAATTTCTATACCGGTCGCTATTTCTCAGATGATTTTGTGAAGGATTATACTGGCGTGCCAGCGGCGATTTTGGCGGTCACTGATGAAAAAATTGTGCAAGTAGCACGTGAATTTTTCCAGGCTAACACATGGGTATTGGCTGGAGTGAGCTGTGGAGAAAAAGAATTATTGGAACGCATCCAAGAGAAGCTGGGAGCGCTATTCTAAGATGAAAATTGTCATTGCAGGATATGACGTAGAGGGCAGGTCTAGCTACGCGTATTTTCAGCGTAAGTTTCCAGATGCACAATTGACGATAGTAGATGAACGAGAACTACGTGACGTACCAGCGGGTGCGGAGGTCCACACTGGCGCAGAGGTATTTTCTGATCAGTTTTATGACGTTGACATGGTGGTGAGAACGGCTGGACTACCGCCAAGTCGCATCAAGACCAGTGGCAAAATATGGTCAGCGACCAATGAGTTTTTCACACAGTGCCCAGCGCCCATCATCGGCGTGACGGGGACAAAAGGCAAGGGAACGACCTGCAGTTTGATCACTAGTATATTGCGTGCTGCTGGCAAAACAGTCCATCTTGTCGGGAATATTGGCGTGCCGTCGTTGGACGTGCTGCCGCAGATTCAGCCGGATGATATTGTGGTGTATGAATTGAGTAGTTTTCAGTTGTGGGATTTGGAAAAATCTCCGCACGTTGCAGTCGTCTTGATGATTGAGCCAGACCATCTGGACAGGCATGACGGCTTTGCTGACTATCTTGATGCAAAGTCGCACATTGCCACGTTCCAAACAGCCGAAGATGTCCTCATTTACAACAGGAATAATCAGTTCAGCCAGCAGATCGCTGCCAAGTCGCCGGCGCGTCAGTTGTCGTATCCGATTGATTTGTCGCCGGACATGCAACACGCTCTCAAATTGCCAGGCGCGCACAACCAGGAAAATGCTAGCGCGGCAGTGTTGGTGGCTAAGACGGTGGTGCCGGAGCTGTCAGATGAAATAATTTGTCAGGGGTTTGCCGGTTTTACGGGCTTGCCACATCGGCTCAAGTTTGTGGCAGAAAAACGAGAAGTGAAATTTTATGATGATAGCATCTCGACGACGCCAGGTAGTGCAGTGGCTGCATTGCGGTCATTTCAGCAACCAAAGGTGATGCTTCTTGGTGGGGCAGACAAAGGCGGTGATTATACGGAGTTGGCCGAGGAATTAGCACACTCACAGTCACTAAGAGGTGTTATTGTCAGTGGTGGCAATGCTGATGATATTGCAAAAGCGTTGCAAAAAGCTGGTTTGCCAGATGCGACAATAGTGCAAAAGGGCGTGATACCGATGACCGAAGTTGTGTGGCATGCCCTCGATATTGCTCAACCGGGAGATGTTGTAATTTTGAGTCCAGCTGCCGCCAGCTTTGACCAGTACGCAAACTACACAGCCCGTGGCGAAGCCTTTGTTGAGGCTGTCGCGGAGTTATAAGACACGGATCTGATGGTATAATGGGTTCTATGCAGCCATTGAAAAAACGGGTCCAATCTCTTCGCAGTGAAGTCATGCACGCTAAACAAGCGTTACAGTTTGATGCGCTTGCTGAAGAATTGGCGGTACTAGAAGAGCAATTGAACCAGCCCGAGATTTGGAATAATCCTGACCATGCTCAGTCGGTCGCCAAAAAGGTAGCCGCGTTGCGTCAAACGGTGCAGCCGTGGCAGGTGCTGGGTGTTCAACTGGATGATTTGTTGGAACTCATGGAGCTCGGGGATGATGATTTATTGGATGAGTTCACTAAGCAAATAGATGCCCTGGAAGCGGAATTCTCGGCCCGCAAAACAGACCTGCTATTTAGCGGGAAATATGATGGTCGTGAGGCAGTGGTGCGTATTTCGGCAGGTGTTGGTGGATTGGATGCCCAAGATTTTGCGCAGATGCTGGAGCGTATGTATTTGCGGTGGGCGGAACGATCTGGCATGAAAACTGATGTCTTGGAGCGGTCTGCGAATGATGATGGTGGTTTGAAAACCGTTGTGTTGGAAATATCGGGACCATTTGCGTATGGTAAATTGCGCTCAGAAAATGGTGTACATCGGCTGGTGCGACTAAGTCCGTTTAATGCTGATAATTTGCGCCAGACTAGCTTTGCGTTGGTTGAGGTGCTGCCAAAAATTGACACACCAGACGAAGTGGATATTGACCCGGGCGACCTAAAAATAGACGTTTACCGCAGTGGTGGCAAGGGCGGACAGGGAGTGAATACGACCGACTCAGCAGTTCGTGTTACGCACGTACCGACGGGAATAGTGGTGGCGATTCAGAATGAGCGTAGTCAGATTCAAAACAAAGAAACGGCGCTGAAAATTTTGCGCTCGAAATTACTGGCGATGCAACTGGAGCAGCACGCCGACAGTTTGTCAGATCTCAGGGCTGGTGAATCGGCTAACTGGGGCAGTCAAATACGAAATTATGTGTTGCATCCGTACACCCTGGTTAAAG
>CAUVOA010000060.1:0-3322 GCA_963553545.1 uncultured Candidatus Saccharibacteria bacterium
ACGCCTCAGTCGTTGATTGCTAAAATGACGAAGGAATACCGCGAAGTTGGTAAAGTTGCACACTTTTTCTTGATATCGGGTGCTGCTTTTCGCTCATTTATGTTGCGGTTCGATCCGCCAAAAAGTATCGTCTATGATGATATCGAAATTGCCAAAGAGGGCGACAGCGAAACACTGCAACAGGTGAGTCAAACACTGGCAACGGTCAGTTCAAATGACGTCTTTAACTACATCGTTGATCAAGCTGACAGATTGGGCGCATCCGACATTCACATTGAAAATCAGCGCGAGTCAATCCGCATCCGTATGCGTGTTGATGGCGCACTGCACCCAGTGGCTGAGCTCAGTCGTGACCGCTACCGTGTTATCATGGCTACTTTGGCTTCCCGCGCAAATATTTCTACGGCTGCGACCGAACCGCAGTCTGGGCACATGCAACAGGAGATCTATCGTGACGGCGCCTCGCATCTCTTGAACTTGCGTGTTGAAGCAGTGCCAACAGTGTATGGTCAAGATGTGGTGATGCGTTTGTTTAACTTTGATACTGCCATGCTGAATTTGGATTTGTTGAGTATCACTCCGGCTGAGCGCGCGCAAATTGATGAAGTTATTTCACACCCACGCGGTATGGTTTTGATGGTTGGTCCGACGGGTTCTGGTAAGTCAACCACGCTTTACAGTATCTTGAACGCCTTGAACACTACTGATCGTAAAATTATCACCCTGGAAGATCCAGTGGAAAATACCATCCCTGGTGTCACACAAATCCCCATCGATACAACAGTTGGTCAGGAATTTGCCGACGGTCTTCGTAGTGTGCTGCGTATGGACCCGGATGTGGTGATGGTTGGTGAGATTCGTGACAATGAAACTGCCCGCACTGCCATCCAGGCGTCAATCACCGGACACTTGGTTCTGAGCTCATTCCACGCCAATTCGACAGCGGCGGCGTTTAGTCGTATGATTGACATGATTGGGCAAAATCCTATCTTTAGCTCGGCGGTGCGTTTGTTGATCGCTCAGCGATTGGTCAGGCGGCTACATGACGAGAGCAAAGAGGAGTACGAGCCGGATGAAGCGACTCGCCGTTGGGTGAAAGAGACACTGAAAGGAATTCCTGACACGGTTGATTGCCCAGATTTGGACACATTTAAGTTGTGGCGACCAGTGTCGACGCCAGAAGCACCATTTGGCTATAAGGGTCGTATTCCAGTGATGGAGCAGTTGATTGTGACCGAAGAAATTCAGAAGTTTTTGCGTGGAGATATTGTTGATATCCACGCCGAAGCCATTGAAGAAGTTGCTAAAAAGCAGGGAACTATTACGCTACTGCAGGCTGGGGTGCTGGCAGCGCTACGCGGCGAAACCACCATCGAAGAAGTGAACCGCGTCATTTAGGCGCGGCTCGTAAGATTTGGATTTGTATGAGTTAGCGGAGAACTTGCTACCGTATCACTGCGGCGACGGTTGAAACCACTCGCTCATCAAATGGCGAAGGGATGACTTCGTCAGCGGTTGGGTTTTCAACCAGCCCAGCCAAAGCTTCAGCGGCAGCCAGTTTGTGCTGGTCGGTAATCTTTTTCACACCGTGATCCAAGGCGCCACGGAAGATGCCCGGAAAGGCTAGGGAATTATTCACTTGGTTTGGAAAATCACTACGGCCGGTGGCTACCACCGCTGCGCCAGCCTCCCGAGCGATATCTGGCATGATTTCTGGCACTGGGTTTGCCAGGGCAAAGATGATCGGATCCTTGGCCATTTTCTGTACCAACTCCGGCGTGAGCAGGCCGGCGCGCGACACGCCGATGAACACGTCAGCGTCAGTGATGGCGTCATCAATGGAGCCAGCTTGCGACGCATCGATATATTCTAATAGCGCAGTTTTTTCCGCATTTAGATCAGTGCGAGACGTGCCAACGATGCCGCGGCTGTCTACTGCCACGATGTTCCTCGCACCGTATAAATGCAATAATTTGATGATGGCCGTACCAGCTGCCCCAGCACCAATAACCACAAATTTACAATCAGCCAGGTTACGCCCAGTTAGTTCCGCGGCATTGATCAGACCTGCCAGCACCACGACCGCCGTGCCGTGTTGATCATCGTGAAACACAGGGATATCCAGCTCGGCCTTCAAACGCTCTTCAATCTCAAAGCACTTTGGCGCGGCGATATCCTCCAGGTTGATCGCTCCAAAGCTTGGTGCAATCGCCTTAATTGTAGCGATAATCTCTTCCGTGTCGTGAACATCCAGCACAACTGGCACAGCGTCAACATTAGCAAAATGCTTGAACAGCAGTGCCTTACCTTCCATCACTGGCATGGCGGCTTTCGGCCCCAGGTCACCGAGGCCCAAGATGGCTGAGCCATCGGAAATGACGCCGACCAAATTATTCGTCCAGGTGTACTTTGGCAAGTCTGCTGGGTTTTCGGCGATCGCTTGACTGACTGCGCCAACGCCCGGGCTGTAATACGAGCTCAATTTGTCACGGTCCAGTTCCTCTTGGTCGCGTAAGCTGGTAGTAATTTTACCCTTATATTTTTCGTGTAATTCAAGTGCTAATTTGTTGTAATCCATATCACTATTGTACTCCATATGGCAGGTTTTCTCCATCAGCTCGATAGATCATGTAATTTGCACGTCCATATAACCGTCAGGCTCCTTGTATAGTTTCATATTCTATGCTAAAATACACTGAAGTTGTACAGAGTTAAATTATTCAAGCTTTGTTAGGTGTGGAGCCGCAGGAGTACAACTGCGTGGCCGGCCGAGGCGGGTTTGAAAGATAGGAAATATCATGAGTTTTGAGTTAATCAATAAAGTCAATCAAGCACAGAAAAAGCAAGCAGTTGTTGACGCCCGTAGCGGTGACACCGTTCGTGTTTACCAGAAGATTAAAGAAGGTAACAAAGAGCGTATCCAGATGTTTGAAGGTGTGGTCATCCGCACCGACAACAAAGGCTCACACACCTCACGCATTACCGTTCGCAAAATTGCGTCAGGTGTCGGCGTGGAAAAATCATTCTTGCTGCACAGCCCACTGATCGAGAAAGTGGAAATTGTCCGCCGCGCCAAGGTTCGCCGCAAGTTCCTCAGCTTCCTACGTAAGCGTTCTGGTAAATCAGCTCGTCTGACTGCCAAAAACTTTGACCGTGTGGCTGTCAACAACGTGCACGACGCCAAGGCTGAAGCAGAAGCTGAACGCCTGAAAGAAGAAGCTGCACAAGCTGCCGCTGCCAAGCAAGCTGAAAAAGACGCTGCCCAGGCAGAACTTGACGCCAAAGCTGCTGAAGTAGAAGCACGCCACAAAGAAGCGTAATT
>CAUVOA010000061.1:0-3314 GCA_963553545.1 uncultured Candidatus Saccharibacteria bacterium
GGCCAACTTACAGCCAGCTGTCGTGATGGTCGTATCGCTCACATTCACCAGTTCGATAAACGGCTCGTCAATGTGAGAGGCAATTTCATTCAGCTTCAAGCCTTCACATTTGTTGAGTGGTTTTGGCGACTCAGGAGCTTTACACTGCGAGCGTGCGTATGGCGCAACTTCCTGATCATCGACTATTTTGTTCAACGAAAAATCAGCCAGATTATTTTTCGAATCAACGATGAGATTACCAGCAAAACAGCGCCAGACAGTTTTGATACCGCCAGTCACGGGTGCACCCAAAAACTTTTTTGCTTCACCCCAACCAACAACATCAGCAGGTGACCCGTCAGTCCGCGACAGCACCACCGACCCTTCGCCCTGAATCATATTCGGTACCTTGTCAAACTTCACCGCTTTTGTCAGCGCCGTATCATTTGAAATCACCAGAAAATCATTAGCCAAAACTATCTCATCCTTAAACTCTTTTCCGCCAGTTTTCACATCAGCCTTATAGTGTTCAATTTTCCAACCCGCTAGCTTCACATTGCTGTCTGTTGGATTATACAGCTCAATATATTTCTTGTCGGGGCTAACTTTTGAAATCAACAATGGTGCTGTTTTTTCGAGTGCTTCGTCAGTTGTTGGTGCTGGCTGAGGAGCCACATGTGCTGGCACCGCAGTTGGTACATTAGTTTGTGCTACCGGTTTTGTAGTCGGTTGCTCGCCAACTGAGCTTGGCTCTGGTTGAGCCGAAGGCGCAGTAACAGCCGGGTTGGGACTAGATGGTGATGCGTTGTTTGCTGGCGCCTCAGCCGTCTGCGATGTGTCACCGCTAGACGCTGGCTCAACTCCCAGATTATCAGCCGCCAAAACTGACGGCGACGGCATGATCAACGCCGCGATTAGTATCATAAGTAGTGTGTATCGCAAATATTTCATGCTCGCCCCTTGCTTATGGTTAGCTAACTCTAGTGTAGCGTACTTTTTGCCAAAACAAAAACCGCCCCGAGAATGAGGCGATTTTTTCTGATAATCATGCTATTCTGCCGTAATATTGGCGTTAGTGTGTACATTCACCACATCGTCTAGGTCGTCCAGCGCATCAACTACCTTCATCAATTTCTGTGCCGTTTCCATATCAGCAATCTCGACTGGTGTATTAGCAATGTAGCGTAGCTCGGCGTCTTTTACCTTCAGACCCTGCTCAGCCAATGCATTTCTAACGTTCGCCAGATCTTTCAGTTCGGTGTAGACGATAATCTCGCCGTCTTCCTCAACTGCATCTTCGGCACCAGCATCCAACACTTGCAATAGCAATTCTTCGCCCGTACCCTCCACGGTAATCACGCCCTTGCGGGTGAATTGAAATGCCACACTGCCAGCGTCAGCGATGCGCCCGCCGTTTTTGACCAGCGCGGTTTTCACTTCTGGCAATGTGCGGTTGCGATTGTCGGTCGCAGTTTCGATGATGATACCGACACCGCCCGGGCCGTAACCTTCGTAAGTAATTTCTTCCAGCGCCGCTGCGCTTTTGTCAGCCACGCGATCAATCGCCCGCTGGATATTAGCACTCGGCATGTTAGCAGCCTTGGCCTTTTCGATCGCCATCGCCAAACTTGAATTCAATGTTGGATCAGTACCGCCACGCGCTGCGATCGCAATTTGATTACCCAACTTCGTGAAAATCGCACCGCGCTTCGCATCAACAATCGCTTTCTGCCGGTGCGTGGTTGCCCATTTACTATGTCCTGACATGTGTTCTCCTACCGTTTATCTATGTTCAATCTGTTAGTATTATATATCAAATACAGACGTGAGACAATTTACGCCATCAACCCCAAAGCTGACAACACGTTTGGCATGTCAATTTCATTGTCTTTTTGTACGCGAACAACCGGGTAGCCATACTGCTGCGCCTCAGCCTGAATTCGCTGATCGAACAGCCGCGCCCAAGTAATCTCATGTTCCTTCAGCTCATCAGCATATGTGTCAGCATCCGCATATAGTCCGCGACTAAATATCGCCTTCCTCAACGCGTCATCGCCTTCGTCAGTCAAGAATATTGATCGTACATCGCTAGCGGTCTGTAATGACGGTAGCAGCGATGGTAAAATATTAACACCTTCCAATACAAAACCTTCACGCCAGGTAAAATCATCCTCGATTAATTTCTTATTGCCAGGCCACGCTTCAACGCCATGCATATATTCTCTTTCAGCTATCTCTTCTGGTGAAAATTGCTGGAAAAACTCAGCTGCTGACAACCCGTGCGCTGACAATAAATGCGGGTGCTGCTCTGGGCTTGCCATACCCTGCATTATCAACCGTGTTTGATCAGTTGACAGCCACGGCAATGCCAGTCTCCGAGATAACTCCCGCGCCAAGGTTGTTTTGCCGGTTGTTGGCATGCCGCCAATCAAAATTATCATTCTTGTCATGGCATCTATTATATCACTCGACTATATTCACCCTCCCAAGGTCCAATTTCGTCTGCTTCTTCATCCACCATATAGCACCAATCATCGCCGCATACATCAAACCGCATTGCCACCAAGTGATATTCACTTCCATCTGCGCCCACTCCAAGCTCGCCAGCCAGTTGGCCGCCTGAATCATATAGCTCAGCAGCCAGGTCGTCGGCAGCGCAATGGCCACACCAATCATCGGCACTACGGCCAGCACACCCGACGCAAAGGTCAATAGCATCGCCAGCGGCACGAACGGCAAAATTAGCATATTAGCGATCAGCGCTACATTACTAACCACGCCGAAGCTCATCATCAACAGCGGCAGTGTCGCAAGCTGCGCTGACAGCGTCTCAACCAGAATTTGCCGAAACGCGCCAGGGTCTTTGTCGCCAAAGAAATAGTTGTGCAGCAGCGGCGCCAAAATGATCACGCCAGTAAACGACGCAAAGCTCAGCTGCCAGCCTAAATCGCCCCAGCCAAATTGCGGATTGACCAACAATGTAATCGCCGCCGAAACTGGCAGCAGCACCAGCGGATGAATCGTCCGCCCATAATACCAGGCTGCCAGGCTTAGTCCAGCCACCAGCCCAGCCCGCGACATGCTCGGACTCAAACCCGTTACCGCCATGAATCCAAGAATCATCGTTGCCGCACTGAGCATTGCTAGATATTTTGACCGTTTGGCAAATAACCGCCGCGCTAGTCGCACCAAAATCGTCAAATTGTAACCGCTAGCCACCACAATATGCGTCAAACCAGCAATCTTCAAATTATCGCTCAGTTCCGTCGGCATGGCTCGCCGTAGCCCCAACAAAAATCCCAAACCCAGCGCCGACTCAGACTCTGGAATATGTT
>CAUVOA010000062.1:0-3314 GCA_963553545.1 uncultured Candidatus Saccharibacteria bacterium
AAACGCCAAAATTCCCAAAGACACCGATCCTAAGACCATCACTCACGAGCAAGCTTTGGAGCTCCTCAAAGCCGCTCCCGCAAAAACATCTCGCCGCGGCCGCACTGCAACCAAGTCGAAAGCTTCTACCAAAAAGCCCACAGCTCGCAAGAAAAGCTAACTAATCAAAATACCCGCTCGACATCAAGCGGGTATTTCTTTCATCATCAACTACTATTACAGGCGGCGGCGACTGATGACGTAAGCGACAGCTGCTGTAGTTAGTCCACCAAGACCCAGTACTGATACAACCATGTTCTCGGTACCAGTCCGTGGCAACTCAGGAGTTGTTGGAGGAGTAGGAGTCGTTGGCGCTGGTTGACACTTACTCATGTCAGTCGTGTGCTTTGACTCGGTAAACTCTTCCTTTTTAATCTCACGAATCTCTTTCGTTTCGATGACACAAACCTTGATCTTAGCTGGAGCTTCCTTGCAGTCGTTCGGGTTCTTTGAGTGCTTCTTAGCGTCAAATTCTGAAGCCTTGATAGTTACTGGGTACTTCTTGTCGGATAATCGGCAGACTTCCATGGTAGGCTCAGGGTTGACTGTGACAGTCGTCTGACAGTTTTGGCTGGTTTTTTGAACGTCAGAACCTTCTTTGCCGTTTACTGTAACTGTAACTGTGTAGTTACCAGCTTTTGCGTATGTGTGTTGAATTTCAGATGAGGTAGTCGTTTTAGTGGTGCCGTCACCAAAGTTGTAGGTGTAGCTGGTGACACTCGCACCGCCCTTGGCAGTCGCTTTGGTGCTAAACTTGAAGGTATCACGAGACACTGCAGTTTTTTGCATCGCATCACAAGTCAACACAGGTTTTGCTGGAGGGGTTGTTGGCGGACCCCAGACTGGGTTACCACAATCCTTGATTACACCGGTGATAAACTTGCCGTTATTGTCAAACCAAGCATAGATTTTGTACCGGGTAATACCGTCGATAAAGCTCTGACCAGTTGTGTATTGGTAATACGTGTGGCCAGCAGCGCTGTACTGACGAGAAGGCGTCACCTGGCGAGTACCAGCTTTTGCTTGAACAGTTACTGCATTGGTGGCAACAACACGACCATCAACAGTAATATTTCCGTTGGCGTCAACCACACCTTCACGCATGTTTGAGCCGCCTTGTACCATCTCATCATTAATATACCATTGGTTGTACAATGATTTGATCTCTGGACGAGCATATGCGGATTTCAATTCTGACAGAGAATTGGTACCACAGTGGACAACATTAAAGTTACTACAGTTGGCAGCCTTAGATGGAGTTGCCATCCAAACACCACCGATGAGAGCAATCCCCAAAGAGATAGCTATACCGATTTTCTTAAATTTATTCATAAAAACTCCTCTTCTTTTGATCCTCACCTCGGATCTTATAGCTCCATATTATCATAAACTTTATTTTTTGTCAATAATAGTAGCCATTTATCAAACAATACCGCTACATCAGTAAAAACCTCGTCTGGTATAATAAGAGCATGTTTAATACTGCCCAACAACTCATCCAATCTGCCAATAGCATCGTCATCATCCAGGCCGAAAACCCCGACGGCGACAGCCTGGGCTCTAGCTTGGCACTGGAGGAAGTGCTGAGTGATCTGGGTAAAACCGTGACGTTGTACTGCCCAGTCGACATCCCTAAATATCTGCGCTACATCCGCGGCTGGGACAGGGTAGTTGGCGATTTTCCAGCCCACGCTGACCTGGCCATCATCGTGGACACTAGCGCTGATATTTTGCTCAGCAAGGTCTTAGAGACGCCAGGCATACGGCATTTTTTGGAGACACACCCAGTCTTGGTCGTTGACCACCACACCGCCGAGTCAACCCTGAGCTTTGAGCACACCATGCTCTCTGACACCGTGGTGGCTACTGGAGAATTGCTCTACCAATTGTTCACCCACGCTGGCTGGACCATCAACCAGCAAGCCGCCGAGAACCTCCTCATCGCCATCATGTCTGATAGCCTGGGCCTCACCACACCAAACACCACTGCGTCGACCTTTCACGTGGCCGGTGAATTGACCGAGCTTGGCGCCTCCAATGCCGAAATCGAAGAGCGGCGGCGCGAATTTATGAAAAAATCGCCGGAAATCTTGGCATACAAAGGCAAGCTGATTGAGCGAATCGAATATTTACTGGACGGACAATTGGCGCTGGTACACGTGCCGTTTGAGGAAATTCAAGCCTACAGCGACGCCTACAACCCCGGCGCGCTGATCGGCGACGAACTACGACTAGTCGAGGGCGTGGCGCTCAGCTGTGTCATCAAAACCTACCCCGACGGCAAGCTGACCGCCCGCCTGCGCGGCAACCTACCAATCGCCGACACCGTGGCTGGCTACTTCGGCGGCGGGGGCCATCCGTATGCGGCTGGGTTTCGCGTATACGAAGAGTACGATCAAATCGTACGGGAGCTGGTCGAGGCGACTAGCCGTGCTTTGGAAGAGGTACGACAGAACTAGCACTTATTACAATATTTCAGCAGTTAGCAGCATGCTTTACCAACGTCTCGCAACAGGGGCCACGATATTTTTATAACATAATATTGACAAAAATCTATTGACGTTTTGTTCTATTATTGGTATATATATATATATTAGCTTTTGCAATCGCAGAGGCTGGCGTTTCGCCTGGAAGCTACCAGGCTTGAGATGTCTCGCTTAGCGAAGAATAGCTTTTCTTCGCCCAACTCCAGAAGGAGTTATCATGGTCCGTAGCAGCAACTGCTCGACTTACGGTGTTCCCAAAAAGGTCTGTCCTTGTTCCAAGTGCTCAACGAGGCGTAATAACGCACTCATGCGCGGCGGAGGTAACCGCTCCAGGCGCAAGGGCACCAACCCGCACGGTGACGGTATCAAGAGCAACCGGAATCCCAAGCGTTTCCGCTCCTAATTCGTCCCAGACCTGAGTTATGTCTATAAACTAACTCATTTTCCTGTTAGAATTTTCTCATGAGGTATTCTATACTTATCAAACACCACCCCTGTACACAACTCGCTCATCTTTATGAGCATTTGTTTATCACCACAGTTACTGATTATCTTTACCACCACAGGCAATACAAGCTGCTAGATTATGCGCTAAATGGCGCTACATATGATTCCGGTGTGATAATTATCTCTGCAGAATGCTACAACAAAGCATCGATGGAGCTACTTAAAGGTTTCGTGACGATGAAAGCCGACCTTGGCAAAGCTCCTTGCCATCTGCCAATTTCGCGAGCATTATCACAAATTACAGCAGAAGAATCAGAGGCAATTTTCATTGGCGATATCGCT
>CAUVOA010000063.1:0-3280 GCA_963553545.1 uncultured Candidatus Saccharibacteria bacterium
AGAGCTAAAAACAGCGTCCTGGACGGCCTTTGGCAACTTTAGAAGGCGCATGGTGTTAGAAATGGCGCTAACCGATTTGCCACCAACTCGCTGCCCTATCTCGTCCAATGTCAAGTTGAACTGATCGCGCAGTTTCGCGTATGCCGTAGCAGTTTCCAGAGGGTTGAGATCGCGACGCTGCAGGTTTTCAATGAGAGACAGTTCCAAACGATGCTGACCAGTCAGCGTTCGCACCAGTGCCGGTACCTCGGTCAGCCCAGCTCTCTGAGCAGCACGCCAACGACGTTCACCTGCAACGATCACATAAGCACCTGTTTTGCCTGTCACTACCAGCGGCTGTAAAATACCATGAATCTTTATCGACTCAGACAGCTCATCAAGCGCCTCTTCGTCAAACATCCGACGCGGCTGATCTGGATCGGCCATGACTTGCTCAATCGGTAATTGTTTGAGCTGACTAACTTTACCGTCTTGTTTGGCAGTCGGATCAAATGACTCATCAATCAGATTTGTTGGAATAAGTGAATCAAAACTACGGCCCAACCCCTTCTTCATTAACCAATCCTCCCTATGATTTCCTTGGTCAATGCCTTGTATGCGCGTGCACCCTTGGAGAAGCGGTCATACGCGCCAACTGGCAGTCCATGGCTTGGCGCTTCAGCTAAGCGAATATTCCGTGGAATAGTCGTCTGGAAAACTCGATCTGGAAAATGCTTCTTGATCTCCTCATGAACCTGCGTTGACAGCGTTGTACGGCTGTCCATCATGGTTGGCAGCACACCCAATAAATCTAGCTGAGGATTGAGCCCCTTGCGTATCAATTTCATGGTTTCCAGCAATTGTCCCAGCCCCTCCAGTGCGTAAAACTCTGCCTGCACTGGTAACAGAATATAGTTTGCCGCAATCAAACCATTAACCGTCAGCAAGCTCAAACTTGGCGGACTATCGATGATGATGTAGTCATAATACCCCTGTAAATTATTGATAGCCCGTCGCAGCCTGATGAACCGACCCTCAGCCTGCGCCAACTCGACCTCAGTATTTGCCAAATGCGGCGTAGATGGAGCCAACGCTAAATTTTTATATTCTGTTTGAATGATGGCGCTTTGTAGTGTCGCCTGACCGGTGATCACCTCGGTCATCGTGCGCGATAGATTGGACTTATCAATCCCCAGACCACTGGTCGCGTTGCCCTGAGGGTCAAAATCTATCAGCAATGTTTTCTTACCACTTTTTGCCAAATAATACGCAACATTAACACTTGTCGTTGTCTTGCCAACGCCACCTTTTTGATTTGTCACCGCAATGATTTTTGTCATTCGTTCCCCTTTTTACCTGCCTTAATTATAGCATGAGCAAAACAGAAATAACAGACATCAAAAACCGCTTCTCTGATGGAAGCGGCTCTTTCGATTATTTGATTGACGTAATCTGAATCTTGGTGTATTTCTGGCGATGACCAGTTTCTTTGTGAACGCGTTTTTTGCTTTTGTAGCGGATGATGCGGATTTTGTCGCCCTTGACTTCTGCTTCAGCAACTTTTGCCTTCACTACCACACCTTTAACGGTTGGTGTGCCAACTTTTGTTTTATCACCATCAATCACTAAAAGTGCGTCGAGAGTGAGTTCTTTTGTGCCTTCAGGGAGGAGATCCACCAAGAGGGACTCTTTTTCGCTGACAATGTATTGCTTGCCAGAGATTTTTACGACTGCTTTCATTTCGTTCCTTACAATATATTTACTATCAGTGACCAATTATAACAGAGACGGGCGATACATACAACTAGTTTTTCTGTAACTCAGCCATAACGTTATTTGCCCGCAGCCAGCCACTCGGCGAGCCGCACTCCATATAGTCACCCTTGGCCTCGCCCACCGCGATGACGCCACCACCCGCGATGTACGCGTTGATAGCATCAGTCAGCTCAAATTCGCCGCGTTGCGGATTGGCGGGTAATGTCCGTGCTAACTCAAAAATTTCTTTGTTAAGAATGTAAAGACTTGAATTGCTGAGGTTGCTCGGCGCTTCTTCCAGCTTCGGCTTTTCAATGATGCGGACAAAATTACCCTGCTGGTCGGTTTCGATGATGCCGGTGTGCGGGATAAACGATTCCTCAACAGGATTACCTAACAAGCCAGCCGACAGCCCGCGTGACTCCACCAACTCTGCCAAATCAGCGGCATTTGAACCGCCATCGCTACGCCAGAAAAATTGATCGCCCATCACCACAAAGGCCGATTCGCCCGGTTCGATAAATTCGCTCGCCAAGCCCACGGGAATGCTCGTGCCATAACCACCAGTGCTTGGCTGAGTTAAAAAATGCATTCGCACGTCACGTAGCGGCGCTACTAGAGGTAATTTATCTTCTTTACCGGCACGCCGCAGATAATCGTTCAGCTGGATATTTGACCGATAGTAGCTTTGCACCTGGGTACTTTGCTCGCCCACCACGAAATAAATATCCTTGACACCAGCCCGAACAATATCCTGCACGATATAATCAACCACTGGCCGCGTCCCCACCGGCAGCATACACTTTTCGATTGATTTGGTAATCGGTAACATCCGCGTACCCCAACCAGCAACTGGAATGATAGCTTTAGTGATCATGTTTTCTCCTTACATCTTTAGTTCTTTGTGACTTCGTTTCAGGATTTCCAGCATCGATTCGTACCGCTGCTCATTGGCGCTCAATTTTGCATAGAGATACACGACATTGTCAACCACTTCAATATTCACTTTAATATCTTGGTCGTATAGCCACGCCATAAAAGATGGGTTGAGCAGCTCAAAACTTGTCACTTGATTTTCGTCAGTCGCATACACTTGATAACGTTTATTGAAATCGCCCCATTCCAAAGACACTTTGTTATATCCACGCGGGGCTTTCAGGCGCGACAGCAACTTGCCACGCCGCTCCACTAAGATTCCACCATATGATTTTGGCAGATTGATTTGTCCAACCACGTATTGTTCACCTGACTCGTCTTCTTTAGTACGATAGGTATACAGCTGAACCAGCAGATCACCTGTCCAAAAACCAATGATATGGTTGTTGATGTCTGCATTCTTAAACCCAGCCTTAAACAATTGGCCCCTGGTTGGCAGCAATAGATTACCCCAATCTGGACTAAAGTACATCCTATTATCAACAGCAAATTGCCTCAAAGACCGCACTAGCATGCATTCCTCTTCCGACGCTAGATCGATACCGTCTAGTAGCCCAGTGTTTTCATGACGCACAAAGTTCCATTGTTCGCCAAATTCCTCTGTTGTCGC
>CAUVOA010000064.1:0-3244 GCA_963553545.1 uncultured Candidatus Saccharibacteria bacterium
TGATGAGAGAGGCGGGCCATGAGGCCTAGGTGTCATTGACAGATGACCAGATAGGTCAAATGTCTACTAGTGCTATAGCCCATAAGCAAAGAGAGGTCATGGAGATATAAGACAGCTTTGACAGGCAGTCAGCTAAATTACAAGCTGGTGTAGACCGTCTTACCAGTCACTGCGCAGGGCCTCTTAAGATGCGCGGTTCACGGGATGGTAAGACGGTGACAGTAACTAGCTGTATGTCGGGTATAATAACCCATTCAGGTGAGACAGGATTTGCTGACGTACACTACAGTTAGTGGTCTATCGCGTGGTCTGATACAATAGATCATATGGACTTTATCACAATTACACACATCAGAGCACGTCAAATTTTAGATTCTCGAGGCAATCCAACGGTTGAAGCAGATGTCATATTGAGTGACGGTTGTTTTGGTCGGGCTGCGGTGCCGTCCGGAGCGAGTACTGGGTCTCATGAGGCGGTAGAGCTACGAGATGATGAATTGCCATTTGGTGGCAAAGGCGTTTTGAAGGCAGTTGAAAATGTCAACACGGAAATCGCTGATGCACTACGCGGTATGAGCCCGTTTGACCAAGAAGCGATCGACCAAAAGATGATCACCCTAGACGAAACGCCAAACAAGGGTCGTTTGGGTGCAAATGCCATCTTGGCAGTCAGCTTGGCGACTGCTAAAGCAGCAGCAGCGTCACGTGGTGTGGCACTGTTCACCTATATCAACACCCTGGCCGGTAATCCACAGATGAGCTTCCCGATGCCGATGGTCAATGTCATGAACGGCGGTCAGCACGCGTTGGGTGCGACAGACATTCAAGAATACATGATCATCCCCGTTGGTGCATCAACCATTCAAGACGCAGTGACCATGAGCGCCGAAGTATTTCACGTGTTAGCGAAAGTTCTCAAACAAGAGGGCTACCCAACGACTGTGGGTGATGAAGGTGGCTATGCACCTCGCGTTCGTTACGGTAACTCTGAGCCGATCACCCTGCTCAGTCGAGCCATCGAACAGGCTGGATACTTGCTGGAGCGTGACTTTGCCTTTGCGCTTGACGTGGCTGCCAGTGAGTTTTATCAGAGTCAGACTGAACAGTACAATTTGTCCACAGAAAACCGTGTGCTAGACACTGACCAGATGATCAAAATGTATAAGGAACTGCGCGCACAATACCCGATCGTCTCCATCGAAGATGGGTTGAACGAAGAAGCCTGGCGTGGTTGGCAGAAGCTGACGCTGGAGTTGGGCGGCACTACGCAGTTGGTCGGCGACGACCTGTTGGTCACCAATGTCGAGCGTCTGGAACAGGCCATTGAGCAAAAAGCTGGCAACGCTATCCTCATCAAACCAAACCAAATTGGTACACTGACCGAAACCATCGCTGCAGTCAAGATGGCCAAAGAAGCTGGTTGGAACACGGTGATGAGCCACCGTTCTGGCGAGACGGAAGATACTACCATCGCCCACTTGGCGGTTGGCTTGGGAACTGGACAAATCAAGACTGGTTCAATGTCTCGTTCAGAGCGCATCGCTAAGTACAATGAGCTGATGCGTATCTCAGAGCTGCGTCCCGACATCGAGCTGGCGCGTCCGTTTGTGCAGATGTAGGGCGCACTAAGCGCGAATAGTGACGATGTCGCCGTCTTGCAACTTGATGATGCGTGACGCGACTGCAGACGTCACTTCTCCGCCGTCGACATAGACACTCACCATATCACCGAAGTACTTGATGGCTTCGGTGATGTTTTTTGCTGGTGGCATGCCAGCTGGGTTGGCGCTGGGTGCCAACAAGGGGCCGGTTTGGCGGATGAGACGTGCTAAATTGCCGGTGACCAGTCGAAAAGCTAGCGTACCGTTTTGGTGGGCAGTATGCGGAAAATCGTTGCTAGCTGGGACAATGATACTGGTCGGTCGCTCGGCATTCAGCTGTAGGTAGTACTGACGTTGAGTAGCAGTTAAACCCGGGATGTCGGAGATGTCAGCGACCAGGATGATGCATGATTCGTTAGCTGGACGATGTTTAGCGCGGTATAGCCGCTCCATGGCGTGGCGGTTGGCAGCGGAAGCGACGATGCCGTAGATGGTGTCGGTTCTGAGGACGACCAAGTTGGCACTGGTAAGTGCCTCTGGCACACGGGGGTCGGATATGGTATTTGTGATGAGCATTGAATTGTTTCGTTAGATTAACCACCAATATTGTCGATGATAGTTTGCAAAAAGCCTCTAGGAGTTGGTGGTGTTTGGTTTGGACCTTGGGTTGATGATGTTTTTTCAGTTAAAGGTACCGAAGTGGGCTCGGTGTTGATGTGAATAGAATTAGCAGCGGTATCGGCCGCTTCCTTCAGTATGATCGCTGGCGGAATGAACAAAGCAGAGGTAATGGCTACTGCACCGACAACGGATTTGATGGTGTCTTTGAGTCCCCTTTCGTTCTCTGTTGATAGCTTTGCAAATTCTGCCAGATCCATACCCATATTATATCATATTTGGTTATAATGTACAATTACTCCCGCCTGAGCGAGAGTAATTTGTAGTTGACGCGAGAAACTGATTAGTCGGTAACTTCAACGCCCATACTGCGAGCAGTACCGGCGATGATTTTGACGGCGCCGTCTATGTCGATGGCGTTGAGCTGGTCTTTTTTGACTTCAGCGATTTCTTCCAGTTGAGCGCGGGTGATTTTACCAACTTTGTCGGTGTGTGGCTTGCCGCTACCCTTTTGGATGCCGGCTTTTTCGCGGATCATATCGTCCACTGGCTGACCCAATGATTTCCATGCAAAAGTGCGGTCTTCGAACACTTGAATGTGCACAATGACGTCTTTGCCCATCAGATCTTTGGTGGCGTCGTTAAATGGATTGATGAAATCCATCATGTTTAGTCCCCACTGACCCAAGGTTGAACCAACTGGAGGCCCAGCGGTAGCGCGACCAGCTGGAATGCGTAGTTTTAGATTTCCAATGACTTTCTTTGCCATGATGATAAACCCTTTCAAAATTAGTTGAAGCGTATTGAAAGTGTGCGTAACATAGGTATTATACAAAAAAGTGTGGTATAATTCAAGCATGAACGTGCGAGGCCCGCTCCCGATTAAGCGCATCATTAACGCGTTTGGTGCGGTGGGCTACACATTGCTCTTGTTTGTTTATGCGATTATCTCTTTGTCCGCCGTAGTGTGGCTGATGCGTCGCGGTAAGTTCTTTGGACTATCAATCAATCTGCGCACTGCAGAA
>CAUVOA010000065.1:0-3064 GCA_963553545.1 uncultured Candidatus Saccharibacteria bacterium
AACCTGCGACACCCGGTTTTGGAGACCGGTGCTCTACCAACTGAGCTACTCCCCTGTGTCTTGGCGTTATTTTACATGATTTTTCCGTCCTCGGCAACTCATTTTGGGTGATTTGAGGAGGCTATCTGACAGGTCGCTGCGTGAAATACTCCTGAAAAACCGTGAAAAACTATTGAAAAAACATAAGCATCGTTTTATGATAAATAGTAGGTATGAAAATATTGATGCTTGGGTGGGAATTACCTCCGCATAATAGCGGAGGGTTAGGCGTCGCATGTTATCAGATGTCACGGGCACTAGCTGACTGTGGTGTGGATATTGATTTTGTTGTGCCCTACTCTGCCGAGCATCCGAATATTGATTTCATGAATGTGCACGCAGCGACGCATTTGGAGGCATCAAAAGATGGTTTTGGCGCCTATGATGATTTGGGCACTTCGGACAAGCAAGCGTATGATTGCGGGCTGGGCGGTATGCGGGCGGTGCAGCGACGATATAACTGCTTTGTGAAAGAATTTGTCAAACAGCATCCTCCAGACGCTATTCACGCTCACGACTGGTTAACCATGGAAGCGGGCATCATCGCTAAGCAACAGTGTAATGCACCGCTGATCGTGCATGTGCACGCGACTGAATTTGACCGTTCTGGTGAGAATGAAGGCAATCCATTGGTACATGAAATCGAGCAGCAAGGGTTGTTGATGGCTGACCGAATTATTGCCGTGAGCCACATCACCAAAGATATCATTGTCAAGAATTATCACATCCCACCAGAGAAAATCGAGGTTGTCTATAATGCCATTGACCTGGATGAACTGCCACCACACGAATACGACCAAGGCACCTATCAATACTTGGAAGACCTGAAAAAAGAAGGCTATATCATCGTTGGCGCATTGACCAGATTGACAGTGCAAAAAGGCTTGACCTATCTCATTCGGGCGGTGGCTGAGGCCATCAACCAGCACCAAAAAATTGCATTACTGCTGAGCGGTAGTGGTGAGCAGCGCGACGAACTGGTTGCTTTGGCGGCGCACTTAGGTATCAGTGACAAAGTGGTGTTCACAGGCTTTGTCCGTGGTCGGCAGTGGCGCGACGCTTACCATCTGATCGATGTGTTTGTGATGAGTTCAGTGTCAGAACCGTTTGGTTTGACGGCGTTGGAGGCGGCGCACCACGACACAGCTCTGCTCATCAGTCGCCAGTCTGGCGTCGGTGAAGTGCTGCATAATATTTTACGATTTGACTATTGGGACACCAACAAATTGGCGCGACAGATCGTCATGTTGGCGCGCTCGCCTGCTCTTTTGGAAATTCTCAAGGAAGATGTCAAAACAGAATACGCCCAACTGTCCTGGCATGACGCGGCTCAGCATTGTTTGAAATTGTACGAGCAGGCTCGAACAAAAGGCGGTGGTGCATGAGCCGTCCAGCGATTACCCTGTACCTGCACGCTCACCAGCCATGGCGCGTTCGCAGTTATGGTGCACTCGACACTGCCAACCGTCATGATTATTTCAGTGGTGATGGCGACCAAAACAACAAAGAGATTTTTCTGAAAGTAGCCAACAAATCGTACCGACCGATGAATGCGCTGCTAGAAAAGCTACTACACGAATATCCAGAATTTTGTCTATCACTGAGTCTGTCTGGGGTGTTTTTGGAGCAAGCTGAGCAATTCGCGCCTGATGTGATTGAGAGTTTTCAGCGACTCGTGAAAACAGGACGCGTGGAGCTACTGGCTAGCCCCTATCATCACAGCCTGGCCTTTTTCTACGATCAGTCTGAATTTGAGAAACAGGTTGCTCTCCATGCTGAGAAAATCAAACAGCTATTTGGCGTTTCGCCCAACGTTTTGGCAAACACGGAGCTGGCATACAATGATGAGTTTGGGGCCTGGGCGGAAGCACACGGGTATGACGGTGTGCTGGCTGAAGGCTGGGACAAAGTGCTGGGTTGGCGCAGCCCAAATTATGTCTATCAACCAAAAGGCGCCACGCACACAAGGTTACTCCTAAAGAATTATCGCTTGAGTGATGATATCGCCTTTCGGTTTAGCAACAAAAAGTGGAGTGGCTGGCCACTGACGGCTGAAACTTACAGCTCATGGCTCACAGCATCGGGCGGTCCATTGGTCAATTTGTTCATGGACTATGAAACGTTTGGTGAGCATCAGTGGAAAGAACACGGCATTTTCACCTTCTTTGAGCGGTTTGTTGGGAAATGGATAACTGCTGGCGGTCAGTTTAATACGGTGTCGCAAGCTCTATCGAACGCACCAGTCGGAGACGTGAGTATGCCGGAAACTATCACTTGGGCCGACAGCGAGAGAGATTTGACAGCTTGGAATGGCAATGCTTTGCAACAAGAAGCTCTGCGCTATGTGTATCAGCTGGCGCCGCGAGTACTGGCGTCTAGCGATTCTCAGTTGATTAGCGATTGGCGTAATTTGCAAACCTCTGATCATTACTACTACATGTGCACCAAGTGGGCGTCTGACGGCGATGTTCATGCTTACTTTAGCCCGTATAATTCACCATACGAAGCTTCGCTGTATGTGATGAATGCTTTGCGGGATATCTATTGGCGCTCGAGGCATGCTCATTCAACAATATAAAACCCACGGTTGTACACGTGGGTTTTTAATGATACGCGTGATAAGAAACTAGCTTTTACGAGCTTTAACTTCGTTACGACCAAGGTTTTTCTTGGTTTCGGTGTAGGTCGCGTGCTGACGAGCGATTGGGTCGTATTTACGCAGCGTCAACCTACCCTGGCCCTTAGTGGTGCGGTTTTGTGTATTGATTGTCGTGTAGTAAGTTCGGTGCTTGCTTTTGTTGCTCACCAAAGCGATCAACTTGCGTTTCGTATTCTTCTTTGCCATAGTTTCCCTTTAACAATTTGTACTTAAACTTCGATTATACAATATAACAGATTATGCAAATTAGTTCAAGTAATTATCAAATGTTCATTCATTGTGCTTCTGTAAAATATATGATACGGTAGTAATAGTAAGATATAACGCATCAGGTGGAGATGATGCAGTAAGGAGTGAGGGTATGGC
>CAUVOA010000066.1:0-3062 GCA_963553545.1 uncultured Candidatus Saccharibacteria bacterium
TCAGCCGTGATAGCATCGCGCAATGACTTCTGGCGCCAATTGCCGTAGCTGATAATTCCGATAGTGGTCAAAATGGCTAGGACCGATATCATAACAAGCACTTCTATAATAGTAAAACCGCGTTTCATATTGTTAGTATAGCACAAGCATTTTAGTTATTGGTACGCTGTGCCGCAACATATTTGTGGACGATTTGAGCACGCGACTGGCCAATCACCGACGCTAGGTCATCTTCTGTGGCGCTAACAATGTTACGGAAGCTGCCAAATTTTTTCAGCAATTTAGCGCGGGTTTTTGGCCCCACACCAGGAATTTCCTCCAGCTGATTTTTCGTTTGCTGCTGACGCTTCAGTGCCGTGTGGTAGCTCACCGCAAAACGATGCGACTCGTCACGGATGCGCTGAAACAGTTTGACGATGTCAGTTGTCGCAAGGATATTCTCGTCCACTGTCGGACGTTCGTTGCGAGTTTGTTCCATGCTAGCTCGCAGGTTTTTTGAGTGCGAGCCGGCGTTATGCTGGTCTGGGTGTAAATTCACCACGTAGACGTCACCATCTTTATGAATAGCGATGTCCGTCCGCGGCTGCGACCGCAGTTGCTCAAGGAACGTCGTGTTAATCTGCGAACCAGTTTTATGCACCAGCAATTCTTCCTCGCGCTTGGCGATGCTGATGATCGGCACGGCGACACCACGCTCGTCACGCGCTTTGATGGCTGCTGCTAGCTGACCTTTGCCGCCATCAATCAGCAGCAGATCAGGACGACCCCAGCTTTTCAGATGACGCTCACTCAGCCGGCGAAAAATCGTCTGATAGATATTGCCGGTGTCATCATTTTTCTCGCTAACTTTGAATTTGCGGTACTCCGCCCGGTCGCTCGCGCCATTGGTAAATACCACCATACTGGCGACAACTTGCTGGCCGCTCATATGCGAAATGTCATAGCCCTCGATACGCACCGGGATATCCTGTAGACCCAACAATTTTGCCAAATCAGCCAGCGCCTTGTCCTTCGAAATATCCAAAAACTCTTTGTCGCCAAAACAAACCCGCCGCTGCAATTCCTGCATGGCGCGCAGTTTATTACGAAGATCAGCCGCCCGCTCAAAATCATGCAGCCCAGCTGCCGTTTTCATGTCGCGCTCCAGCTCGGCAGCGATGGCTTTACGGTTGCCCTTGATGTAGCTGATGAGTTTGCGTAGATTAGCTTTATAGGCAGCTGACCCATCACTCAGCCGCGGGCTCAAGCCCAAATCTTCATCCAACTTCGACTGCCCTGGTCGCCGCTGCCTGGTCAAATAGGGAAACACCCGCCGCAAATATCGCAAAGCTTTTTTCAAAGCAAAGCCATTATAAAACGGGCCAATGTATTCCGCGCCATCGTCCGCAGGATTACGCGTAAAACTGACGGTCGGCCACTCGCTTTTCATGTCGATTCGCACATACATCTGCGATTTATCATCGCGCAGCAGCACGTTGTAGCGCGGCATATAACGCTTGACCATCTCGCTCTCCAGAAACAGTGCGTCGACTTCACTCTCGGTCTCAATCCAATCGGTATCAGCGATTTCTGCCACCAACGCCATGGTTTTATTATCCCGCCCACGCTAATTTTTAAAATCCTCCCCCCGGGTTTTTCTCAGCCCCGCCGCCTCCCACACATAAATAATCCCCCCGCGGGCTTATTTTTAAAAAAACACGCCCGGGGTGCGTGGTAGAGTTTTGAGCTTGGCTTTCAATGGTTGATTCACCTTTTTATTATACATTTTTCTAGGCTAGTAATGTTACAATTAGTAATATGTCGCAGACGAAAAACCCACACCACTCCATCAAAGCCATCGTCTTTGATCTTGATGGTGTGTATTTCAACAAAGGCAAGGCTGAATTCCTGAGCAGCCTCACACGCTACGGCGTTGAGGAAGCGAGCGCCAAGTCGGTCTTTCTGACGAGTCAGCACATGGCTGATTATAAACTGGGGAAAATCGATGACAATGAATTCTGGACGTGGGCAGAATCGCAGTGGCATACAGGCCTGTCTAATCATGAGCTTATAGAGCTGATGCTTGATGGCTATGTGATCGATGAACGCGTTGCGCAACTGGCGACAAGGGTTCAACATGCGGGCTACAAAACATTGATCTGCTCCAATAATTTCCCAGCTCGCATCCAGGGTCTGGAGAGAAAGTTTGGTTTTCTACAGCAATTTGATACAGCAGTTTTCTCATATCAAGTTCATGCCGCTAAACCGTCAACCGAGATTTTCGCCGAATTGCTGCGTCGCTCTGGTCGCCAACCACAAGAGATAGTCTACGCTGATGACAAGCCAACTGCACTCACTGGTGCGAAGGATCTTGGCATTAACACACTGGTTTATACTGATTTTGATACATACCGTGACGACCTCCAAGAGCTGGGAATTATTTTATGATATCGCGACCGGGTTTAATGCCAGCCTAGCAGTTCAGTGAACGACTTCTGCGCGCTAACACATTCACCCAACTCAATACTCGTAACTGGCAAAGTAATATTATGCGCGAGCAACAATCTGCGTACTTCTTTCTGCTTGTTATATGGCACCTCTATATGCGAAATATCAGTGATAGCTATTCGCTTGTCGGCACGCGCTTCGTAGTAACGCATTGGTTTTTCTAACTCTACTTGTGAAGCAAGGTGCTTGACACCAATGAGTATTGGATAGTTGCTAGGAATATCACTACCCAAACAAAAGATATCCCACACATCACGCGCCTGTCTATTCACCTTCTTACCCCATGTGTTGTCACCATGTTCATCATGCGACAAGCTGCGCCATGTTTTCCAGCACCGCCTGGCTTAGTCCGTCAAACACTTTTGCCTACGTCATAATATTTACTGCGTTCGTTAATTTCTCTGCCTGCGCCTTGCCGACCAACTTGTAATCATCAACGTCATGCAGCCAAGCCGTCAACAGCACTTCTTGCAAATCCACTGGCTCGCTGCACTCGCTAGCAAAACGCTCTGCCAGCAGCGCCAGAACCGGCGTGGGTATTGAACGGAATGATTGTTTTGCCGACAAAGTCATAC
>CAUVOA010000067.1:0-2973 GCA_963553545.1 uncultured Candidatus Saccharibacteria bacterium
TAAACAGTTTTTTCATAAAAAACGACTATTGCAAGCAGCCTGTACCATTACCAGACGATGTGCAGGTTATTGATGTGATTACGGATTTGGCGGTGGAGTAGTATCGCGCCAAACGATCTGGTACTAGCGAGATAGATTGACCGCTAATTGAGTCATTGGCACACCGCCTGCTCCCCGACCAAATCAATCTTTGCTATACTATTTCATATGATGAAATTATTTTCACGACACCACCATCATCTCCACGTGTAAGCAGGAGGTGTTTTGTTGTTGTTTTATGCCTCCTGCGGGAGGTTTTTTGATTGATTAATTTTAGGAAAGGAAATGTATGATACCAGATAGATTAAAGCCAGGCGATGAAGTGAGGGTGATTGCACCGGCACGCTCCGCGAGCGATATTGATGAAAGAGTTTTAGATTGGGCGAAAGCGGCGTTAGAGTCACTTGGACTAAAGGTTACGTTTAGTAAAAATGCTTTTTCTCGGAACCAGCGAGGCTGTCCGACGGACGACGAGAAGGTTGAAGATTTGCACGAAGCGTTTATGGACGAAAACGTGAAGTGTGTTTTGGCGGCGATTGGCGGATTCAATTCAAATCAGTTGTTAGACAAAATTGACTGGCAAATTATTAAAGACAATCCGAAGATCTTTGGTGGCTTTTCTGACATCACCGTTCTCAATCATGCGATTTTGGCAAAAACTGGGTTGGTGACCTATGCGATGCCGAATTTCTATTGTTTTGGTTTGCCGCCAGAAGCTAATTATTCGTTGGAGTATTTTTGGCGGTGTTTGTTTTTAGATCAGCCGGCAGAGTTTGTCGTTCAGCAATCGGAAACATTTTACGATTTTCCGTGGAATTATGACGAAACTTCGCTGCGCCAAGCTTTGAAAAATAATGGGCCGCGAGTTGTGCAGAGTGGGTCGGCTGAAGGAGTAATGATTGGTGGCAATTTGTGTAGCCTAAATCTGTTGAATGGTACGGAGTATTTTCCAAAAGTTGAAGGCGATATTATTTTGTGTATTGAAGACGATAGTTATGATTCAATTCCTGAAACGTTTGAGCGCCACGTGCAGGCGTTGATGCAACAGCCTTTCTTTCGTCAAGTAAAAGCAATTTTGGTTGGGCGTTTTCAGGGTGAATCTAGGGCGACCGACGATATGATTAGCGACATCATTCTTTCGAAAAATATTGATCCCACGATTCCAGTGGTGGTCAATCTGGATTTTGGTCACACTGACCCGAAGTTCATGTATCCAGTTGGCGATAAATGTAAGGTTGTAGCGGGAAGCAACATTAAAATTACTTCTCGATAGATGTGAGTTCAATGCTATAATTCCCATATGGAGACCCTGCCCAACCATAACAAGTTACTAACCGACAGAGCGCTGCAATGTGCGGCAGCGGAGCTTGGTACTGATCCGTCGGATTTACAAATTACATCGGTGAGCGGCGGTTTTTCGCGTAATCGCCGCGCCTTGGTGTCGGCGGGAGATAAGACGATTTTTGTCAAAGAAGTTGACGTTGATGTTGATTTACTGCCGGACGATGGCGAACGGGAATTAGCCTGGCTGAAAAAAGATTATGAAGTGATGCGGATGTTGCAGAAAGTTCATCCAAAATTTGTTGCCGATTGGATAAAACTGGATGGCGACGGGCACGTGCTGATGACAACCAGTTATACGTCAGCCGACGGCTGGTTGTGGCGGCCGCCAGCGGAAAAATCTGTAGCCAGGCGGTATATTTCGGCGGCAGTAACAGCAACTCGCGAGCTGGAACAAACAGAGCTGCCACACGCGGTGATTGAGGAGCTGCAATTGCAACCATTTACGACGGCGGAGCTTGGCTTGGATGACGGCATTGATAAGATTATTGCCGAGGCTGATATTCGCCGTCAGCTGATTGATAATTACCGAACATTGTTACCAGAACAGTCAAAAGTCAACCAGCGGCGCTGCCAAAAGATGATGGAATTATTGAGTAGGAGCGATGAATTAGCAGATATTTCGGTACGTGCTAAACGGTTCGCTAAACAACCAGAAGACTGTTTTGATCACAGTGATGTTCGCAGTGATAACTTGGCGTTTCATCCGCAAACTGGTGAGATGAAATTGGTCGATTGGAATTGGGCTTCCTATGCGCCGCGAGGGGCTGGTGCGACGGAGTTTCTGGTCGATATGGCGCGACATGGACAGGATGCAGCGCCGTGGGCGGATGAATTGAACAGGGAGATGCTGGCGTCGTTTGTCGGGTTTTATCTTATACGCAGTCTCAAACCGCCGCTTAAGCCAGGTGATAATCTTCGCCAAATGCAGGCGTTATCTGCTGTCACCGCTTATGATTTGCTGGAGCGTACACGACGACCTCTCATCCGCTGATCATTCTCCGCGGTAATTCTGGTTGCGGTAAAACCAGCACTGCGCGCCTGCTCCAGCATCAGCTAGGCTACGGCACGATGTTGGTGTCGCAGGATATGGTGCGGCGGGAGATGCTTCGCGTGAAAGACAGTGAAAGCAACCCGGCGATTCAGCTGATGTATGATCTATGTATGTACGGCAATAAAGTTGGTTATACGGTGATTTTGGAAGGTATTTTGAGTAATAAAAAATACGGCGCGATGCTGCACCAGCTGCTGAATGATTTTCAGGGCGAAAAACTAATTTATTATTTTGATGTATCGTTTGAGGAAACGGTGCGCCGCCACGCTACCAAGCCAAATGCTCATGAATTTGGCGAATCGGAAATGCGCCAGTGGTGGAAAGATCAGGACGTTTTGGACGTGCCAGGTGAGCGGCGAATTGGCGAACAGCTGACTCAGGCAGAGATTGTTGATACGATTTACCGCGACGTCTTGGCGTTATCAGAGGAAACAAAGACTTCCGCATCTCACATGTAAATAATACAATGTATTTTCGTTGACAAACGCTATATATTGCGTGTATATTCTATATTAAGCACTACATATGGTGTTTTAGAA
>CAUVOA010000068.1:0-2873 GCA_963553545.1 uncultured Candidatus Saccharibacteria bacterium
CACTGCTCCAGAAAAGTCAGTGGGCGTTTGACGGAGATAAACTAACTATTTTTGCCGGCAGTGCGTTTTACAAGAAAAAATTAGATGATGCCAAAAATCGACCGCTACTGGCAGAAATCATCACCGCAGAGGCGGGGATGGAGCTGGAAGTTGATATAATTGGAGAGCAGAAACCACCTGAAGACGAAAAATTGGCGGAAATCGCTGCCATGATGGGCGGTGGCGAAGAAGTGAAGTTGGAGGAATTATAAATGAGTGAAGCAAGTCAACATACATCATCTGGTAAACTGCCGCCCCAAAATTTGGATGCCGAAAAGAGTTTGCTGGGCGCGATATTGATCGACGAAGAAGTTTTGGCAGATGCGACTGAGCACGTGCATCCTGCTGATTTTTATGATAAAAATCATGGACTGATTTTCGCCGGGATGATGCGCTTATTTGAAAAGCACAAGCCAGTCGACCTATTGACCTTGACTGATGAGCTCAAACGTAAGGATGAATTGGAACTCATCGGCGGCTCGGCGTATCTGACAGAGCTCACCAACTACGTACCGACCGCCGCGCACGCTGAAGCCTATGCTGAGATGGTGGCTCAAAAAGCCGTACGACGCCGACTCATCAAAGCCAGCGCTGACATCACTGAGCTTGGCTATGACGAATCGACAACCACCCAAGAACTATTGGAGAAGGCCGAAGCTGAACTATTTAGCGTCTCCGACCAATCGCTCAAGCAAGACTTGATTAGCCTGGAAAATATTCTGACCGACAGCTTTGACCGAATCGAAGAATTGCATCGTAACAAAGACACGCTCCGTGGCATTCGCACTGGTTACCGCGACCTCGACAACATGACCGCCGGACTGCAGCGTTCCGACTTGATCATCCTGGCGGCTCGTCCAGCCATGGGTAAGACCACGCTGGTGACCAACTTGGCGTACAACGTGGCAACAATTGAGAAAAAGCCAGTACTGTTTTTCAGCCTGGAGATGAGCAAAGAGCAATTGGTTGACCGTATGTTGGCGGACGCTTCAGGAGTTGACAGCTGGAATATTCGCACCGGAAACTTGAGCGATAATGATTTTGCCAAATTGTCTGAGGCCATGGGCGAGATGGCGGAGGCGCCGATTTACATCGATGATACACCGGGCCTCAGCATTTTGGAGATGCGCACCAAAGCTCGCCGCCTGGCACATGAAGGCGAAATTGGCCTGATCATCGTCGACTACTTGCAGCTGATGCAGGCCACCAACAATCACAACGGCAACCGCGTTCAGGAAGTGTCGGAAATTTCCCGCGGCCTAAAGTTGATCGCTCGTGAGCTTAACGTGCCGCTGATCGCCCTGAGTCAGCTGAGCCGTTCCGTCGAGTCGCGCACGCCACCAATTCCACAGCTGGCCGACCTGCGTGAATCCGGATCCATTGAACAGGACGCCGACATCGTCAGCTTTATCTACCGTCCAGGCTACTACGAACCAGACAATCCAGAGGTTCAAAATATCACCGACCTGATCATCGCTAAGCACCGTAACGGTCCTGTCGGCAAAGTCCAGTTATACTTCCACCCAGAACGCCTCCGTTTCATGAGCCTCGACAGACGACACGATTAACAAACCATGCTATAATAAACCGCAGTGAAAAAGAAAACTCTGTCTCATCTGTTTCTTTACCGTTGGCGCTATCTTTGGGGCTATAGTGCTTTGATACTGATATTTTCTACAGTCATTAGTGTGGCATTGTTGTACGCGCCAGGTGGCATCAGTCAGTCAGAAATCAACATGGTCGCACGAACCAATTTGCTCATGGAAGGCAATTGGTCCATCGTCAATCTGCCACTACACGCGTTCCAAGCGGCACTGTTCTTGCTATTTGGTGTCAGTACACTCACCATCAAGTTACCAGCCGCCACACTGATGTGTTTGGCAGCTCTGGCACTCTTTTTCCTCCTCAGGCACTGGTTCAAACCAGGTATCGCCGTGCTGTCACTTTCTCTCATGATCGCCACTGGTCAATTCATCTACTTAGCACAAAGCTTCACTCCTGGCATCATCTACATCACCACAGCATCATTGATTTTGTTGTTCGCCAGCCTCATCATCCAAAAAGCCAAGTTCGCCCAGCTCTGGAAAATCCTCCTCGCCGCCGTCATGGCCGCTAGCCTATACACGCCATTTTTCTGGTACCTCAACCTTGGTCTCATCTTGGTAGCATTATTGCACCCATACACGCGCTATATCATCGTGTCACGAAAATATCGCGCCAGCTGGACGCCAGCATTCATCGTCTTTCTACTGGTGAGTGCGCCACTGGTGTATTTCTGCCTGAAAAATCACGGCTTCTTGTTGGACGTGTCAGGCTGGTCGTCACTCAACTTTGATGTATTAGCAAACCTCAAGATCATCGTTCGAACCTATCTCTGGCCAGTGCCATACATCTCCAACGGGCAAGTACTGCCAGCCATTGACGTCAGCACCGTAGCACTGATGCTCCTCGGCATGATCATCACTTTCCGCAACTGGCACACCGCTCGGTCCTACGTGGTCAACATTTGGCTATTTTTGTCATTGCCGCTACTCGCCCTGGCGCCTCAAGTCAACATGATCATCTCTGTGCCGATGTTTATCTTGCTGGCTACTGGCGTAGAACGACTGCTGTACGAGTGGTATCGATTATTCCCAAAGAACCCATACGCGCGTGGCACCGGACTCGTATTGATGATCATCTTGGTCGGTGTCATGACCCTGAGTGGTGTCAATCGATACGTCCACAGTTACCACGATCTACCCGACGCCGTGCGCGAACATTCCAAAGATTTGAGTCTTGTGCGTGACACACTACTGCGCGACGCCGCAAACAAGAAATATATATTCGTCGTA
>CAUVOA010000069.1:0-2701 GCA_963553545.1 uncultured Candidatus Saccharibacteria bacterium
GATACACCAGTTTGCAAGCAGTCTGCATATTTCAGTCAAAGCAGATGAGATAGTACAAGTTGGCGGCATTTCCATCACTAACTCTCACCTGTTGGGCGCTTTGGGATTATTGGTTTTGGCATGGATTATGCTGCGAACGCGTGCGGCAGCGCTGGGCAAAAAGAAGCCTAATTTTGTAACGCGGTTGATTAATTGGACGTTTGATGGCTTGTACGGCACGGTCAAACAGGTCATTCAAGATGACGTTTGGGCGGCGCGAGTGGCGCCATTGACTATCACCATATTTTTCTTTGTGATAGCGCAGTACTGGCTGGGGCTGTTGCCTTTTGTTGGCCCAGTAACTGTTGGCGAGCACGGCACTCCCCTGTTTCGTGGCGGCGTGGCTGATTTGAATATGACGTTTGGGCTGGCTATCATCACCATCATTGCGGCGCAAATTTATGCGTTTCGCTACTTGGGATTTCGTGGCAATATGGGGCGATATTTCGTCAATCCGCTGAAAGATCCAATCATGTCATTTGTCGGTATTTTGGAGTTGGTAGCAGAATTTTCGCGTCTACTCGGGCTGAGTTTTCGTCTGTTTGGTAATGTACTGGCAGGCGAAGTATTGCTGATCATGATTGCTTACCTGACAAAGTACGCTTCACCGGCAATGCTACAGCCGTTCTATTTGTTCGAACTATTCATCGGTGGTATTCAGGCGTACATTTTCTTCATGCTGTCAACGGTATTTATTTCCCTGGGACTCACTCCTCACGGCGACCATAACGAGTCCGACCATGCGCATGTTCATTCCCCTGTTGATATTTCAAAGAAAATGACAGAGAATGAAAATAAGTAGTTAAGTAATAATTATAAGGAGAATATCAACCATGGAAGCATTAGCTTTTGCCTTAACTTACGCAATCCAAGCAGCCTTTGCAGCAATTGGTGCCGCAATGATCGGTGCTGCAGCGATGAACGCCGCAGGTCGCAACCCAGAGAAGATTAATGACTTGCGTACCATGATGATTCTTGGTATTTCATTTATCGACGCCTTGGCAATTATCGGTTTCGTGGCTGCCATCGTCGGTAAGGTTATGTAATTTAGAGGTAAATTGTGGAAAGATTGGTAACACAATTTGCGAGTGCTGAAGCTCACGCAGCTGATAAGGCTGATTTGTTTGGCTCTTTGGGAATCGACTGGAAACTGTTGGTCCTGCAGTCAGTGGCATTTTTGATATTACTGTTTGTATTGAGTAAATGGGTGTATCCGCCACTGGCAGCGATGCTGGACAAGCGTGAAAAAGACCTTCGAACGGCCGAAAAAGCTGCCAAATCAGCGCGTGAAAATGCTGACAAGACTGAGAAAATGATCAACGCATCGATGCGTAAAGCGCGAGCGGAAGCACGCGACATCGTTGCTTCAGCCAGGAATGAAGCAACGGAAATCGTTGAAGCCGCAGCCAAGAAAGCCGAAACACGAGCCGACGGCATTATCGAGGCGGCTCGGACAGAAATTGCTGGTGAAGTTGCGGCTGCGCGCCAAGCGTTGCATAACGAAACATTGCAATTGGTGGCTGAGGCAACCGGCACCTTGGTGAACGAGAAATTGGACGCTAAAAAAGACGGCAAATTGATCGAGAAAGCTTTGAAGGAGGCGCGCTAATGCCTGCACGAACGTCGCGTCGTAAATTGGCTCGGTATGTGGCTGAACGATTGTTAGACAACGATACGAAAGTTATTGACGAAGCAGCGGCGCTGTTGAGTCATGAGAATCGTCAGCGTGAAGTCGACTTGTTGGTGCGTGACATTCAAGCAGAACTAGCGGAGCGTGGCTTAACGGTGGCGACGGTTGAGTCAGCGCGCTCGTTGACTGATGAGGCGCGTTCGGCTATCATGACGCTACTCAAGAAGCCTCAGACGGTTGTTCAATTGAGCGAAGTTGTTCGCCCAGAACTCATCGGTGGCTTCAAGCTACGGACGCCAACCGCAACGCTGGACGCGACGATTGCCAAGAAATTAAACGACTTGCGGGCGAAGAAAATCTAGGAGGAAAAATGAGCAAGATTGATGTGACAGAACTAGCCAAAAGCCTGCGGGAAAAAATCGCGCAGCTGGAGGCGACGGAAGGACTAGAGGATGCTGGTGTCGTCATCCGCGTTGGCGACGGCGTGGCGTGGGTGCATGGCCTCAGTAAAGCTGGCTACAGCGAAGTATTAGAAATTGAAACTGATGGCGGCACAGTGGAAGCGTTTGCGCTAAACTTGATGGAAGATGAAATCGGTGCGGTGATCCTTGGCGGTGAAGAAAAAGTCAAGGCTGGCGCCAGCGTCCGCCGCAAGGGTGCGGTGCTGGATGTACCAGTTGGCGAGGAGCTGCTCGGCCGCGTGGTTGACCCGCTCGGTCGGCCGCTGGATGGCGGACCAGCTATCAAGACCAAAAAACGTGGGCTGATTGAGCGCCCAGCCATCGGCGTGATGGGCCGTAAGTCGGTGCATGAGCCATTGATGACCGGTATCATGTCGATCGACGCCATGTTTCCGATTGGCCGCGGCCAGCGTGAGCTGATCATCGGTGACCGCCAGACTGGAAAGACGGCTATTGCCATCGACACCATGATCAACCAGGCGCGGCAAAAGACCGGCGTGGTCAACGTTTACGTGGCGATTGGACAGAAATTATCAAAGATTGCCCGGTTGGTTGACCGCCTGAAAGAAGA